>JBEAOI010000074.1:0-8758 GCA_041165005.1 Actinomycetota bacterium | reverse complement strand
GAAACATGCAGTGACTAACTGAGGTGCGATTGCATCTGATGGGCAAGCACGCGATGTTGCCGCAACATGTCATCAACTTTGTTGCTCACCAATTGCCCATTTTCAACAACTGATCGGCCATTCACAATGGTGTGCTTCGCACCAATTGGGCCACACCGCAACCACGCTTCAATAGGGTCAGCAATTGCGCCTGCAAAGGCCGGTCCAGTTAACGACCACACGGCAATATCTCCCACAGCACCAACTGAAATTTCACCAATTTCACCAATGCGACCGAGGCATCCAGCGCCTCCACGGGTAGCAATTTCCAGTGCCATACGCGCAGTTCCTGCCGCTGCACCGCTGTGTAACTTTGCGAGCAACATTGCTTGTCGTGCTTCGAGCCAGAGTGATGCGGAGTCGGCAGATGAAGAACCGTCTACTCCAAGACCAACATGTACGCCTGCTTCTCGAAGTTGTACCACGGGTGAAATACCCGATGACAAGATCAGATTGCTACTCGGACAGTGTGCTGCACCAATTCCTGCTGCACCAAGTTTGTGAATCTCGTCATGATTTGGCATCACGCAATGCGCCACCCATGTGCGACTACTCAGCCAACCAACCTCTTCCAAATACTGCGTTGGTCGGCAGCCAAATGTGGCAATTGAGAAATCGTCGTCTTCAGAGTTTTCTGCAAAGTGTGTGTGCAGACGCACATCTAATTTCGCAGCAAGTTCAGCCGATTCAATCATTAATTTTTTTGTCACGCTAAATGGTGAGCATGGGGCAAGCGCTATGCGAACCATTGCGCCGTGGCTGCGATCGTGATGCAACTCCACCATGCGCTGTGACTCCGCCAAAATCACATCATGATCTTGCACCACGTTGACGGGCGGTAAGCCGCCATCTTTTTCTGAAAGCGACATTGACCCGCGCGTTGGATGAAATCGCATTCCAATGTCTTGTGCTGCAGAAATTTCTGCACTCAGCAAATCTCCTGCGCCTGCAGGGTGAACATAGAGATGATCGGTCGAAGTCGTACATCCCGACAATGCCAGTTCGGCAAGTCCAACCCACGCCGAAACATGTGCGGACTCTTCGTTCAATGTGCTCCACAATGGATACAGAGTTTTCAGCCAACCGAACAACGCAGCATTAGTCATTGGGGGAAATGCGCGCGTGAGGTTTTGATATAGATGATGGTGTGTGTTCACCAAACCAGGTGTCACTAAACAATCTGTTGCATCAATAGTTCGGGCAGCAACCGGCTCACTACCTGCGGTTCCAACTCCAGAAACAAGACCGTTGGTGATGGCTACCCATCCACCAGAAATTTCTCTGCGTTGATTGTCAACTGTTGCGACTAACGCCGCATTTCGGATGAGAAGATCAGATGTTGACGTCAATGAGTTCACTGCCCTCGTGGCGCTTATCGGCATCCTTCTGCAGGAAGAAACCAATGAGTGCAGCAAGTCCAGCTGTGGACAGGCCAACCACTACGGGGAAACCGATGAGTGCAAGAACGAGAAGTATGGCTCCAGGCATGACAATTACCGTAGTGGCTTGAAAGCCCAGGCTTCGATCTCCACCGCGCCGCCAAATGGCAGCGAGGCAACGCCGATGGTGCTTCGCGCTGGACGGCTGCCGTCGAAGCCGGCAACGTAGGCCGTGTTAAATGTAGAGAATGTGTCCATGTCGGTAAGGAAGCACAATGTTTTCTTGACGTCGTGAATGCTGCAACCCGCCGATGCCAGTTGAGCCTTTAGGTTGACCACTGCCTGTGCCGTTTGCTTGGCAACGCCACCTGAAACGATCTTTCCATCAACAACACCGAGCTGACCCGAAACAATGACCCAGTCGCCTGCGCGTACCACTGGGGTGTATGGCCCAAGAGGTGCGGTGGATTTTGCTGGCGCCGAAGCCTTCTTCGTCGCTTTCAGTGGTGACTTCTTAACAGTCTTTTTCGAAGTCTTTTTCGCAGACTTCTTTACTGTCTTTTTCGCAGTCTTCTTTGCAGTAGCCATGCTTCCAGCGTATAGGGCGACGGCTTCTGAACGAAAATGACTCGTACGATGAAGGCATGATCTCTCGCCGCCAATTTATTACCGGAACACTTGCCACCTTTGGCTTTGGGGGATCGCTCAGTTTCCTTACCTCTTGTGGAAGTTCGTCATCGAGCGCGGGAAGTGAACTTTTTCAAGTGGTCCAACGATTCCCTCAGGTGTTAGTGCCTGGCTCGGTGCGCATTCCTATTTCACTGGCCAACCAAGCAGGTCTCCTCGGAAAAACTAGCGGTGTCGACTTGCCAACACAGCTTCGCGCACAGTTGTTGAATTCAGAAACAGGCGAAGTGGTTATTGCCGAAATGATAGCCAAGAAACACGATGCCAATATCGATCCCCCGTACTGGCCGTTTCGTGCCGAAATTGCTGCTGCTGGTATTTACTCACTTGTAGTTGAAGGTGGCTCGCAAGACGGTGCGGGAGTGCAGATCATGGATCCAACAACGGTTTCCATTCCGCTCATTGGAACACCACTTCCTGGTTTTGATACTCCAACCACTTCTAACTCACGCGGAGTAAATCCGCTGTGCACGCGAAATCCTGAACCATGTCCATTACACGACATCACGCTGAACGAAGCATTGAATCTCGGCAAGCCAATTGCGTATTTGGTTGGCACTCCCGCTCACTGTCAAACCGGCACGTGCTCACCCGCACTTGATGCATTGTTATCAATGCGCGAATTAGTTGGCGACAGAATCACTATGTTGCACACCGAGATTTACACCGATGACACCGCAACAATTGTTGCTCCAGCTGTTGAAGCACTGAACATGACGTACGAACCAGCGCTGTTTATTACCGACGCCAAGGGCGTGTTAGTAGAACGATTCGATGCAATCTTTGATGCAGTAGAAATAACCGAGGCGTTTACCACGCTTGGTGTGTTGTAGCGAGATCAGCTAAAGCTGTTGCCACAACCACAAGTGCGTGATGCATTTGGGTTGTTGATCTTGAAACCAGCGTCTTGCAGACCGTCTTGGTAATCAAGGCTTGCTCCAACGAGCAACTGTGACGATGCTTGGTCAACAACAACCTTCACATCACCGAAAGTCAACTGCTGATCGTCAGCGGTGAAGTCACCGTCAAAAAACATTTCGTATGAAAACCCAGAACAACCACCAGGTCGCACTGCAACGCGCAAAGCCAAATCAGTTGCGCCTTCTGCTTCGAGCAATTGCTTAACCTTTGATGCTGCATTGTCGGTAAGTGTGATCATGATGTTCATGATACCCCTGACCTAGTGCAAGGTAAAGGGCGCAGCGTTACAAAATTTCAGGTTGCACGATAGGTTTTAACCATGTCCAGCCCCCTTGTGGCACCTCCAACCGCAGGTGAAGTAACCGAGCTTCTGCGCGCGGTTATGGACCCTGAATTGGGCGACAACATTGTGGATCTGGGAATGGCTGGTGACGTCACCGTTAGCCCAGATGGCTTAGTGGCCATCGCAATGAAGCTCACCATCAAGGGTTGCCCGTTGCGAGTGCAGATTAAGAACGACATTGAGTCGAGGGTTCTGGTACACCCAGGCGTTTCCAAAGTGACTATCGACTGGGGCGAGATGACCGCCGATGAACGATCAGCAGTGATGACTCGCGCACGATGGAACGCAAAAGAGCAGGCAAGCGATACTCAAGTTCCCATTAATGCACGTGTACTTGCCATTGCCAGTGGCAAGGGTGGAGTTGGGAAAAGTTCGGTCACCGTAAACCTTGCTGCAGCAATTGCTGAACAGGGAAACATCGTTGGTGTGCTCGATGCAGACATTTGGGGGTTTTCAATTCCGCGCATGTTGAACATGCCCGACCGACTTGAAGCACAACGAGTTGAGGGAAGCGACAAGCCGCGCATTATTCCTAATGAGCGCAAAGTTGGAAGTGGTTTGCTGAAAGTGGTGTCAACAGGAATGTTGGTCGAGGACGAAGGCACAGCATTGATGTGGCGCGGACTCATGTTGACGAAAGCCGTTGAACAATTCTTAAACGATGTTCAGTGGGGCGAACTTGACTACTTGCTCATTGACATGCCACCCGGAACTGGTGATGTGCAAATGGGACTCGCTCGCATGTTGCCACGCACCGACTTGGTCATTGTCACTACGCCTGCAGTGTCGGCGCAGAAAGTTGCCATACGTGCAGCCGATATGGCACGACGCAGTTTCTTGCGCGTTGCAGGCGTCATTGAAAACATGAGCACATTCACCTGTGATCATGGAAATACGTACGAACTGTTCGGAAACGGTGGCGGCCAAGCATTAGCTACCGAAATTGGTTCACCGTTGCTTGGAAACATTCCTATTGAGGCTGCGGTTGCTCACGGAAGTGACACAGGCGAACCAATAGTGCTCAGCAAGGTTGGTGCGGCTGCTGAAGCATTTGCTGAAATTGCTCAGCGCATCATTCGTGAAACCGTCTCCATGCAAGACATGGTGGGCTGTTCAGCGCGCAACGAAGAAGTTGTGCAAGTTTCTGTTTCTCAGCGTCGCTAGTTTTTGTAGTCAGTGTCGCCGGGCAGTGCAATGCCCACCACTCGACCTTCAGCATCAACTTTGAGTTGAGGAATAATCGCCGTTGGCGTGCCGATCTTCTTTGCTGCAACAAGGGCGTCATCGGTAGTTGCATGTGGAAGCAAGAACTCTAAGTTGCGAATGGTTGGTGGCATCATGGCCAAATCACCACTTTGCTGACGGGCCAATGCGTCTGCCGGCGAAACCCACAAACTGGCAATGGTTTCGCTGTCATCATGCAATGGTTCCTGGCCTTCTGGCGCCCTTGCTACAAAGAATCGCGTGTCAAAACGACGCGCCTCGCCAAGTGGAGTTATCCAGTGACTTACATAATGAATGTTGTCGGTAATGAGTCGCAGCCGCTCGTCATCACACAGCTGCATCATCGAGGTGTTTCCTTCGTGCACCTGATGACGAGCTTTTGAAAACCGGTCGATCACTTCTTCGTCTTCAAAGCGAATCATTTCCTGTCCATCGGCAGGTCGGGCAAGCAATACCCCCGCCTCTTCAAAACATTCGCGAATAACTGCCACCCAATACGAAAGCCCGCCGTGTGGAATACCTAGTAGCGCACTGGCTTCTTCGTCGGTCATTCCATCGCAATGCGCTTCAAGCGTGGACTCTGCATCGTTGGCATCTACACGACCACCAGGAAACACATACATACCTTTTGCGAACGCGGCATTCAACGTGCGTTGCAACATAAACACTTCAACACCATTCAACGGGTGATCACGCAGCAACATCACCGTTGCCGCGGGCCGAATTGGCACCATCGCCGGATCAAAATCGCCTGTTGTCATGCTTCCTTGACGGTACTCACAGCTCGCTTGCTTCGACTTAATACATACGCGCCAACTACTGCAACAACACTTCCTAAAACTGCCAGTGGCGCAACGATTTCATGATTTATTAGCACGCCAACCGCAAGTGAAACAGCCGGCATCAAATACAAACTTGCAGCGGCGCGAGTTGAACCAATTCGACCCGAGAGCGTCACCATTGCATAATGCGCCATGGCTGTGCCAAGTACGCCTAAAGCGAGTATCGCGGCAAATGGACCCCATGCAAACGGACGATCGTTATTGATAAGGGAGTAAATACCAAGTGGTGCAAGAAGAATTACTGCAACAACTTCTGCACGCAACAAAACAGGAAGCGATCCGTACTGTTGCTGCAAAGGTGAGGCAATGTTTAGCGAGAACCCATACATAACAAGTGCTATCAAAATGAGCACAACTCCAAACATGCTCGACGAACTTTCGCGAATTGATGGCAATGCAATGAGTACTACTCCACACACTCCAATGGTTAAACCCAATACCTGACCTCGTGGCGGCAGCTTTCGCGCAATCACTGATGCCACTACCGCAACAAACAATGGTGTTCCACCATTCAACATTCCTGTCACGCTGCTCGAAACATGCTGTTCAGCAAAGGGAAACACCGTGAGCGGAATCACCAACCACACTAAAGACAACACAATGATGTTTGGCCATGCCGCTTTTGGAACTGGTTGGCGAGCTTTTGGAATCATGCTGAGTGTGATGCAGCCAAACAACACACGCATTGGGGTAATCATGCCTGGCGCAAATGAATCCAACCCCACATCAATGAAGTAAAACGATGATCCCCAGATCACCCCTGGAATGACGAGTAACAACCAATCAATTGGCTGTAAGGGGGCTGTTTCCGATGCCTCGCGACGTTGTGTTGCTGCGTTATTCACTCGCGCCAGATCGCTTCTCGCGATAGTCGCGCGCAGCGCCTTCCAACGGTTCGATTTCTAGTGTGATGCCATCTATTGCGGCAACGCGAAAGGAGGTACCAGAAGTAATTGGTGTTGAACGGTTGGTGCGTGCGCGCCACTGGGCATTGTGAACATTGACAATCCCTTCAGGGTTCACATCACTCACTGCCACACCTTCAGTGCCTATCAACCATTCGCGACCAATTGTTGGTGTTGCAAAACGAGTGCGCACCATGCTTGGCATTCCAACAATGAATGCCAGTGCCATCATCGCAATCCCTGACACCAGCGTGATCCAGGACATGCGCATATTGCTGCCATCTATCGGTCGATAGAGCGCAAATGAAGCAATCACAAACATGACGAGACC
This sequence comes from Actinomycetota bacterium, assembly GCA_041165005.1. Taxonomy (GTDB): domain Bacteria; phylum Actinomycetota; class Acidimicrobiia; order Acidimicrobiales; family Ilumatobacteraceae; genus UBA3006. Next base: position 2,087 of record JBEAOI010000074.1, on the reverse strand, counting down.
TACTCCAGTCCAAAAGCGTGGCACTCCCACCTGAACATCAACTGCAAATGCGAGCAATGAAAGGATGATGAGTGCAACTGCCCATCCGCGCACTGGCAATGAAGCAAGGCCGTATGTTCCGAGCAGTGAGCAAATTGCACCGACAACACCCGCAATTCCAATTCCGGCGGTAAAGAACTCAAACACCAGCAACGCCAATCCAATGGCAAACAACAAGTACGCAACGGGCGGACTTGCGACCGTGTGCATCAATTGGCCTGTGAGCTCCAACTTAAAGAAGCGTGCGGCTGTTGCATCGCGAACGATTTGACCACTGCTGTCTACTTTTTCAACAACGGTGTTCAATTCAGTGTTGCCAACTTTTATTCCATCGAGGGCGAGCAACATGTTGCGCACCACTGGAACACCTTGATCGTCTCCCGCGTAATTCAACACACCTTCTTTGCGTGCTTCTGTGAAACCGATTGTTGAAGTTCGGAGCACTGCACCAATAGTTCCGAATGAAACCTCCGTTCCGTTCACCTTCAATGCTTGACCGGTGTACCCAATTCGTGCACCTGGTGCCATCGCTCGTACATCGGCAACAGCCAGCAATTGCGCCGATAGCCCAAATGCACGCGCGCCAGTTGGGCCAACCCATACCGCAACTGGAATGTCAGCTTCCGAAATTTTCGTCAGCAGTTCAGTCATTCGCTCTACCGAGACAACGGCTCCGCGCGAGTTCACCTGCAACACCACTGCTTGAGCTCCATTTTTTTGCGAACGATCAAGCGCATGTTCAATATTTGCAACCACAACATTGTCAATTAGACCGCTCACCGCAACGATGTCTACGGGCGCCAAATCTTCTGCCGATTCGGCTCCTGCATTTCCATTGAAGGAACACAACACCGCCCCAACGGCCAATGCGGCAATTGCAAGCCGTGAAACACGCGAGAACTTATGCACGAAAACCTCCGGGGTAAGCAGAACTGCACCTTTACGGTATCCGCGCTATGCCTGCCGAGTTATGCTCAAGACGTGCATATTTTGGTTGGAACCGACGCCCAATGGGTACTTGATGAAGTGCTTGCTGCCCTGAGTTCTCCAGAAAATTCCTTCACTGTCTGCAGCAACGGTCGCGACGTTCCAGAAGCAATTAAAACGCGCACGCCAGATATAGCAATTCTTGATCTTCAATTTGGGACTATGGGCGGAATGGCTGTGACCATGAATTTGCGTCTCGATCACAGCGATCACCGCATTCCACACATTCCAGTTTTGATGTTGCTTGATCGTGATGCAGATGTGCACTTGGCAAAACGTAGTGGAGCCGAAGGTTGGCTCGTGAAGCCACTCGATGCATTGCGAATTCAGCGCGCAATTCGTGCCCTTGTTGCTGGGGACTCCTGGCATGAAGGCACTACTGCTGGCGCATCTTCAGCAAGCCACTAATTTTTTGTAAACGACTGCACGAACGCTGGAAGCACCAGCGAAACTGAATGAATGTCGAGTCCCACCCCAGCAAAGATGTTGATTCCCGCAGAACTTCTTCCTTCTGATGGGCGCTTTGGTAGCGGACCTTCAAAGATTCGCGAAGCTCAAATCGATGCACTTGTGGCCGCGAGTAAACACACCATGGGTACCTCGCATCGGCAGGCACCTGTTAAGAACTTGCTCGGATCAGTTCGGGAACAACTGAGTCAACTGTTTGCTTTGCCGCAGGATTGGGAAGTGGTATTTGGCAACGGCGGAGCAAGCATGTTTTGGGATGCTGCAACATTTGGTCTCATTAACAATCGCAGCGAGCATTTGGTGTTCGGCGAGTTTTCGTCAAAGTTTGCTGACGCTGCTCGCAAAGCACCACATTTACAAGAACCAGTTGTGGTTGATGCCCCTCCAGGCACCATTGCAGAAGTTGAACTTGCCGACGTTGACACGTATTGCTTTACGCATAATGAAACCAGCACTGGTGCGACAATGCCACTCGTTCGCCCAACCTCTCCACAAGATGCACTTGTAGTGGTGGATGCAACTTCTGCAGCTGGTGGAATCGTCTGGTCGACAAAAGAAGTAGACGTCTATTACTTTTCGCCACAGAAAGGTTT
>JBEAOI010000073.1:0-11962 GCA_041165005.1 Actinomycetota bacterium | reverse complement strand
CTGCGACTGATGTCGCCAATTGGACTCGACATTGGCGCACGTACTCCTGAGGAAACGGCGATTTCTATTTGTGGAGAAATCATCGCACGACGCACTGGTCGTGGCGCGCCGTCATTACGCGATGGTGACGGACCAATTCACAAATAACATTTACGCAGTTGGATCTGCGAAACGAGTCCAACCCAGGATTCGTGAATCCATGATGTGCAATTCAACACTGCGACCAGTTCGGCCTGCTTGCAGAATTGCACCGTCAACTCCGAGATACATCGACACGTGCCCAGGGCGCCACATAATGTCGCCAGCCTGTGCATTCTTAAATGTCACACGACGTGAATTTGCGTACTGAAAATTTGATCCGCGCGGCAACACAAAACCGGCACTCGACCACGAAAACTGAACAAAACCAGAACAGTCAAAAGCGCCTGATTCTGCAGTTGCGTTTTCTTTGTACGGAACTCCAATTTGAGTAAGGCCGGCCATCAGTGCACGTTGGTGCGCAACGTCGGCTGATCGCCATGCACGACGCAACGCATTCACATCAACGCCTAAGAAATTGCCAACATCAACCGCGAGTTTGTCGGAAAGGTCAAGAAACAGGTCGTACGCATCACGGTCGCGCTTGTCGGCATAAGCATCCACTGCCTGCTGCGCTTGGACAGCGCCCTTACGAATAATTGCTTCCTGGGCAGGACCCATGGGAATTGCCTGGGCGCCAGGTGAACTGACTCCCCACAGGCTGAGGGATACGAGCAGACCAGCTATGAGTTTGGTGGTTCGTGACATTGTGGCTCCTTGGTAGGCGAATCAACCGGGGGGCGGTTGATTCGGATTTGGGGGCAGTGCTTGCGAGGGGACTCGCGTTATTGCATTTATGTCAACTGTGTAACAGTCTATGTCATGAAACTGTAATATTTGGGTCACACACGGTTTCGAAGGTGCCAGACCTGCCAAAGCCTGTAAATATGGGGTTGTGGCCGCCCCAATCAGCAAAAACCCGCCTGTCGGCGTGATTCTTTTGGCCGCTGGTGGAGGCACTCGGTTCGGCGGTGCCCGCCACAAACTGCTCACTTCGGTTGCTGGCAAAACGGTCTACGAATGGGCTCTCCAGAGCGCTCTGGCGGCCAACATTGGCCCGGTTGCGGTTGTCTGGGGGTCAGTCGAATTGCCTCGCTATGAAGGCTCTGAAGCGGTCACCTACCTACACAATGAAACGTGGGCAACGGGAATGGCCGGATCTGTGCAATGCGCGTTGCAGTGGGCAGGCGAACGTGGACTGCAATCGGTTGTCATCGGTCTTGGCGATCAGCCGTGCATTCCTCCATCAGCTTGGACGGCCGTAGCCAACTCCACTTCCCCACTTGCCGTCGCTACGTATGAAGGCGTGCGCGCAAACCCGGTGAAATTACATGCAGAATTTTTCGCACTCGTTCCACGAACTGGAGATGAAGGTGCACGATCGCTGCTGCGCAGTCATCCCGAACTGGTTGCTGAAGTACCCTGTATTGGCTCGGGAATCGATGTTGACCATGTTGAAGACATCGAGCGCGTTGCACACATCATTCACGAAAGTCGAGGCAAATAGCCATGGATCTCAATCACGAGTTCACTGTCAATGTTCCCGTAGAAGAAGCATGGGCGATCCTTACCGACTTAGAGCGCATTGCGCCGTGCCTACCTGGCGCACAACTCACCGAGGTTGAAGGCGACACCTACCGCGGACAAGTGAAGATCAAAGTTGGTCCGATTCTTGCCCAGTTCAAAGGACAAGCAAGTTTTATGTCGCGCGATGACGTGGCACATAAAGCTTCCCTAAAAGGCGAAGGCCGCGACACCACAGGCAAGGGCAACGCATCGGCAATTATTACCGCCGAACTCACTTCGGTTACTCCGACATCAACTAAGTGCACCGTGCATACCGATCTTTCTATTTCAGGAAAAGTTGCGCAGTTCGGTCGTGGCGCACTTGCCGATGTGAGCGACAAATTGCTTGCACAGTTTTCAGAGAACTTGAACCAACTCATTTCTGCAGCACCTGCACCAAGTGCACCTGTCGCTGCTGAAACGTCACCTGCACCAAGCGAGCAACCAGCAATTCGCAAGATTGATGGTCCAGAAGTTGCTCCGCTCAACTTGCTCGATACTGCAGGGTCCACCATTGCAAAGCGCGCAATTCCTGCCCTTATCGGTATTGCCGTGTTGGTAGCTGTACTTGTCAAACTCTTCTAACGCACCAAGCGCAGAAGACATCGCGCGAATCACCGAGTTGCTCGGTCGAGTTCCGCAAGGAAAGTGTGAAGTTGTCGTTCGCGCGTTAGACGGCGACCCGGTTGTGTTGCGCAATCAGCCTTTGCTGCCTGATGGAACACCAATGCCAACGCTGTATTGGTTGTGTGGTGCACGCGAAAACGTACTTATTGGTCGCCTTGAAGCAACGGGTGCCGTCAACCAAGTTGAAGCCGAACTCGATGCAGCACTCATTGCAGCAGCACACGACCGTTACGCGGCAGAACGCGATGCACTCATTCCTGCAGACCACACTGGCCCGCGCCCATTTGGCGGTGTAGCCGGAACTCGCATCGGCGTGAAGTGTTTGCATGCGCATTTTGGTTGGTGGCTTGCAGGAGGCGATGACCCCGTTGGCGATTGGGTTGCCGAGAAACTGGGCCTCAGTCGCAGTTCATACATTCGAGCCGCCGCACAACCTGTTGCTGCAATCGACATTGGTACCAACTCCACCAACTTGCTCATTGCCGATGCGCAAGGCAACGACATCGTGCGTGAAGTGCACGTAACTGGCCTTGGCCGTGGAGTTGTGCATAACAACACGTTGAACGAAGAAGCCATTGCGCGAACCGTTGCGCGACTTCAGCAGTATGCGGTGCTCATCAAACAACATGAAGTGGGTTCAGTTCGTGTAGCTGCAACCGAAGCATGTCGTCGTGCAACTAATGCGTCAGTTTTTTTGGATCAAGCAGAAGCGGTGCTTGGCACTCGCCCACTGATCATTGCTGGCAGCGAAGAAGGACGCTTGGCATATTCCGGCGCGCTTTCGCACCTGCCCGTACATGAAGGCATAACACTCGTCATTGATATTGGTGGTGGCAGCACCGAAATCATGATTGGCGAGAAAGCGTTGCAACACGCCGTGAGCTTTCCTGTTGGCACCGTGGTACTCACTGAAAGCTATTTGCGCCACGACCCACCACGCCCAGAAGAACTTACGAATGCAATTGGTTTCGTTACTGACTTTATGGACGACCTCATTCGCGATCATCCAGAGGTTTTGAATGCCACACGTGTCGTTGGCGTTGCCGGCAGCATCGTCACCATTGCCGCTGTGGAAATAGGGCTGCAAGAATTTGATGCAACCGCACTGCATGGCGCACGCATGACGCGCGAAAATGTTGAGGAAGTATTCCGAACACTTGCCACCGAAACACTGGCCGATCGCAAGTTCAATCCCGGTCTGCCCGCCGACCGTGCCGACGTCATTGTGGGTGGTTGCTGCGTGTTAGTTGGTGTCATGCGCAAGTTGAGAGTTTCTGAAATCATGGTGTCGGTGAATAACTTGCTTGACGGTTTAGTACGAGACGAGTTGAAACTTTCATGAGCGGCTACTCGCGACCCATAGGCCACCCTGCAGGAATCATTTCCTCGAATGGCCCTCTTCGCTTATTCGGTCGTCGCATCATGTTGCGGCCACTCGTGGCAACCGATTTCGAGGCGTGGAGTGAAGTTCGTTTACGCAATGGCGAATGGCTTACGAAGTGGGAGCCAATGCCGCTCATTACTTCCCCCGACCCAGCAAAAAGCCGCGATGCATTTACCAACCGTTGTGTAGCGCGCGACAGAGAACGACTGGCAGGAAACGCTTACTGCATGGGTTTGTTCGTGAACAACGAGTTTGCTGGCGAAGTAAACCTGAACGGTGTTGTGCGCGGCGCCATGCAATGCGGCACCATCGGGTATTGGATTGATGAAGCAAAAGCCGGCAACAGTTACATGTCGGAAGCGGTGTTAGTGCTTTCCAAGTTTGCTTTTGACGAGCTTCGTTTGCACCGCGTTGAGGTATGCATCATTCCGCGCAACGCAGCAAGCCACCGCGTTGTCGAGAAACTTGCACTACGGCATGAAGGTATCGCCGAGCGGTTCCTTGAAATAAATGGAATCTGGGAAGACCACGTTCGCTACGGATTCACCATTGAAGAATGGCAAACACGCCGCGAAGAGCTCTGCGCGGCCTGGCTATAAATTGCTACGCGACTTCGCGCAGGCGCTCTATTTCTAACGCACGTTGCTTGCGTGCAACTTTGCGTCGTTTCCAGGCTTTTGTTTTCCAATGTTTAATTTCTCGGCGACGCGATTGCTCGCGACCAATTTCTGCATCGTGGTGATGCATTCCTTTCCAGGCAATACCTGGTTCATTCACATCTTCGGGTTCAACACCATGGCTCACCATGTTTGCCGCCAAGTGCAATTCTGAATTCACTCGGTGACGTTCATTGTGGGCGTGTGCCCGAAGTTCCACCTTTGGTGGAAACACCGTTGTTCGGTGATTGTGACGCTTGCTCATTGCTTCCCCCGCCTTCTGTGCTCTTAACACTGACGAAATCCACTAGCTAGGTCTTACTGATGCAAACATACACCTCGTGACGACATTGGCAAGTCACAGGCCTGCCGGCGGCGAGAAGCCTTATTTCTTGCTGATCTTGGCCTGTAACGCAGCGAGGCGCTCGGCAAACCAAGGCTGGCGGGTACTCCACAATTGAGGGGTCAATTCGCGGGCCACTGCTTCGGGGTGTGTGTCCACGTCGGCCATGGCGGCGATGGTCTTCTTGGTTTCGATAACTAATTCGCGTGGCGCACTTGCCGCGCGTTTTGCCAATTCATGTGCAGTAGCAAGCAACTTGTCGTCGTCTACGCACTTGTATGCAAGACCAACACGTTCCGCTTCTGCCCCGTCGTAAATTTCACCAAACAACACAGCAGCAGAAGCAACCTGTGGTCCAACAATGCGACGCAACATCCAGGTGTGTCCACCACCGGGGTGAATGCCCAACTGCAAAAAGCGCGTATCAAACTTTGCGCGTCGTGCAGCAATGCGCACGTCGCAACCCAGCGCCAAGTTCATTCCTGCACCAACAGCTGCACCATTCACTGCTGCAATCGTTGGCAACGGGCTACGCGCAATGCGTAGGAAACCTTCGTAAATCACTCCGAGAGATTCGCCATCAGCCTCAGCCAAATTGCCAAGGTTGGCACCAGCACAAAATGCCGGCGCTGTACCGGTAACTACAAGTGCACCAATTGCAGGGTCGTTTTCAATACGGTCCATCGCTGCAACAATTTCAGCCACCATTGGCGCGGTCATGGTGTTGCGCTCGTCTGGGTTGTTCAGTGTGATTGTGGCAACACCATCTGCAATTTCAAGAAGGACCAAAGACATGGCACAAGGTTAGCGAGTACCCTAAATACGCATGCTTGACCACGTGTTCACCGATGCAATTGGCGCACTTCGCGATGCATTCAGCAATGCCTACCTTGAACGCCAAGCATTCGAAGAGCACTTTCAATCCGACATTTTGCTTGGTGACTTGGTGTGGGAAACCACCTACGGCCTGCCAGGCGAAGGCCTGCCGCCACGCGTTGTTGCGCACATCACGCTGAACTGGCCAAGTTGGAGTCAGGCCACCTACAGGCAGTGGTACATCGAAGAAGAAATTGATCAACAGCCAGCAATTGAAATTGAAGTGGTGTTTCGCATTCAGCGTCTTGCAGAACAACCACTGCCTTCAATTGTCGACAGCATTGCCGCACCACACAGCCCTTCAATTGGCGCAGAGCAATTAGAGCGCGACAACATCACCATCGAGATCAGCCACCCAACGCATGGTGAACGATCTGCCGACTTTGCACTTGAAATCACGTATGAAGGCCAATACGAGCTGGCAGAAGAAACGCTCATTGATGGTGCAAGCAAAGTGTTGGACGAACACTTTGGCGTGCTCGGTGCGTGGGTTGCTTCAACGCTGGTGAAGCTTGGCGACCTAAAACTTACGTTTGTTCCCGCCGAAGAAAACTAACTAGCGGTTGCGTTCGGCAACTGCGTGCACTTCAATGCCACCACGCGGGTGCTGCGTGAGTTGTACCTTCACCCAGTGAGGCTTCACGGTTGTCATCACTTCGTTAGCAATTTCGGCAGCCAAAGCTTCGGCAAACACGGCCATATTGCGAAAGCGCCACAGGTACAACTTCAACGACTTTGACTCGATGCAGAACTTGTCTGGGCTGTATTCAATGACCACCGTTGCCACGTCTGGTTGTGCCGTAACTGGGCAAATGGATGACACTTCGTCACTCGTAAATCGCACCAGGGTCACATCGGCAGGTGCCGGAAACACTTCAACGTGATCGATTGGAGTGCGAACTGTTGTACCTAAAACCGTGAGGTTGTCGAGATCGTTGCTTGCCATAACTACGAGCGTAGATGCTCTGGAATAAGAGTGCTGAGTTGCACAAGTGGACGTGGTCCAACGTGCGTAATCACTTCTGAGGCCGACATTGAACCCAATCGACCGCAATGCTCAATTGCCATGCCACGAGTAAAGCCATACAAGAAACCTGCTGCGTACTGGTCGCCCGCACCAGTGGCGTCAACTACCCAATCAACCGGTTCTGGCTCAATGTGCACCAAGTCGTGACCATTGATGACTACTGAGCCGCGCTTGTCGCGTGTTACTGCACCAAACTCACAATCGTTGCGCAGTTGCTCTAATGCTTCTTCATACGAAGTTTGATACAGCGACTGCAATTCAAACTCGTTACAGAACAACACATCAATGTCGTTCAAAATGAGATCGAGGAAGTCTTCGCGGTGACGGTCTACGCAGAATGAATCGGACAACGTAAGAGAAACTTTGCGTCCTGCTTCGTGCGCGTACTTCGATGCAACTTTGAATGCAGCTTTTGCTTCATCGCGGTCGAAAAGATAACCCTCAAGAAATAACACGGCTCCGGCCTGCACAGCCTCACGCGAAATGTCTGCTGGCTCAAGCAACGATGCGGCGCCAAGAAATGTGCTCATGCTGCGTTGCCCATCTGGCGTTACCGCAATGATGCAACGACCAGTCGGCTCGGTTGCACTTGTTCCGCCAGGAAAAAAACCAACGCCAACTTTGTCCATGTCGGCACCAAACACGCGACCTAAATCATCGTCAGCGATTTTTCCAATGAAACCTGCTCGCCCACCCAAACTCGCAAGACCATATGCAGTGTTAGATGCAGAACCGCCACTGGTTTGTGTTGGGTTACTAATGCGTGAATACAAGTGCGCAGAACGTTCTGCATCCACCAATGTCATTGAACCTTTAACAACATTTTCGTTCACCAGAAATTCATCGGGAACGGCGGCGATCACATCGACTAAGGCATTGCCAATTGCTACGACGTCGTAGCGAACCCCGTCGCCACGGGTGATGTCGATTGGTGGCACGTGGGGAAACCCTAGTGCATACGGGCTTAGCGGCTTGCGGCCTTCAGGGTGCCTTTAACCACGCGCTGCTGCAATTCGCGCTTCAAGAACTTGCCAGCAGCGTTGCGTGGCAACGGTTCGGTCATGATGACCACCTGGGTAGGAATCTTGAACTTGGCGATCTTGTCGTCAAGGAATGCCCACAGCTCTTCAGGGGTCAAGGACATGCCGTCGTTTACCAAAATGGCCACGCCCACTTCTTCGCCCAAGCGCTCATGCGGAACGCCGAATACAGCAGCCTCATGTACCGCAGGGTGCTCATAAATGGCGCTTTCCACCTCTGCGCCATACACGTTTTCGCCAGCACGAAGAATCATGTCCTTCACGCGGTCTTCAACGTATACGTATCCGTCTGCATCGAGGCGACCCAAGTCGCCAGAGCGCAACCAACCATCAACGATGGTTTCAGCAGTTGCATCTGGGCGGTTCCAATAACCGCGAATAAGCATTGGACCGAAGAACCAGATTTCACCCGACTGCCCTGTTGGCACTGGCTTCAGGTTTTCATCGCGAACTTCTACAAACATCGGCCAAGAAGCGCGACCTGTGCTGGTTGGATGCGACAAATAGTCAGAACCCGTAATTGCTGGTCCGAAAGCATTGGTTTCGGTCATGCCGTAGCCAAGTTGTGGGTTGCCGTTCTTCACCTTGTCGTTCACTTTTCCAACGAGCGATGTTGGCGAAGGAGCACCACCGCCACCTACTGCGCGCAGGCTTGAAGTGTCGTACTTTTCAAATGCCGGCGAGTTCACCAAGTCCCAGCTTTGTGTTGGAACACCAACAAAGTTCGTAATCTGCTCGCGCTCAATCATTTCAAGCGCCTTTTCAGGATCCCACTTGTACATGATTGCCAATTTCAATCCTGCAACAAAGCAACTGAGCATTACCGGAACACATCCCGTTACGTGAAATAGCGGCACGATGAGAATGAACGAAGTTGGAACCTCTGGTCCATCTACGTCTTTCAGTTTTGTTCCCGACATTTGGAAAATGGTGTTGCGTGCAGAGAACGCCATGATCGAAGAAATAATGGCGCGATGAGTTGAAACAGCACCCTTCGGGCGTCCCGTGGTTCCCGATGTATACAAAATGGTTGCGTCATCATCTGGCGAAATATCTGCACCAGGGTGCTTGTCACCAAGTGGCAAAACTTCTTCCCACTTATCGACACCTGCCGGCAATGGCTTTTCTGCGCGAACAACCAACACCTTGATGTTCTTCTTCACACAACTTGCAGCACCAATGTCAAAACGTTGCTGATCGCAAATGAGCACCGTTGCACCGGAGTCTTCAAGTGCAAAATCCATTTCGTCTTCTGTCCACCACGAGTTCATGGACACGTTGATTGCACCAACTGAAATAATGGCCGCAAACGACATCACCCATTCAGGGAAGTTGCGCATAGCAACCGCTACGCGATCGCCTTTCTTTACGCCATATACATTGACGAGCAACGATGCAAGCGCGTCAATGCGATCGGCAGCTTGAGCAAACGTAATGATTTCGTCTTCGTAGACAAGGAAGGTTTTGTCACCATGACCGCGTGAACCAGCAAATACTTGACCAAGATGTGCTGGCGCATTTTTAAACACCTTCATCTTCACGCCGCGCACTTCGCTGTCAATCAATTCAAAGATTTGCCCAGGACCAGTTACCGCAGTGTTTGCTTCAAGAAATGTCATTGACATGTTGACCCACCCCCGCGAAAAACAATAGCGGGCAAGGGGTTCGCGACTCTAAGCCGCAGAGGATTACGCGACCAGAATTAGTAGGTGCGACGGAACTGCGAAAGGTAACGCTCGTTGTCCCGCTTCACTCGCATTTGCACCAACACGTAGCAGTAGCCAACGAGGGCCAACAGGCTGAGGATGAAGGTGTAGACAAACGCACTTGACCCAGTTGCCACGCCAAGCAAGAGCGACGCGACGCTGACTCCAGCAAGACCGAATACCAAGTTCTGGCGCTTCTGACGTTGCATGGCTGCAGGTGAAACATTTTGCGGGCGGTACTGCGGACGCGTGCTGGACTGACGAACAAGTGCACCGGTCATCGAACCGTAAGCAGCTGGGCGCTGAGCGCGACCCGCAGGACGCTGCTGAGTTGGTGCAAGAGGACGAGCCATGCCACGAAGTTGTTGCTGCGGATAACGACCGCCTGCGCTTTCAAGGTGGTTCAACTGACGACGGAAGTTGGTGACCGAGTTGGCTGGTGAACCATTGAGGCGGGCACGAACCAGGGGTGGGAGCAAGACAGCAAGCCAAGCGGCGCCCACGATGAGAAGGATCAGTTTGCTCATGAGGCTGGTAATTGTATTACAGAATTGCTACAAAACGGACAACAAGGGGTGAATGACCCCGATTTAAGCCCAATTATTGGCCGTTGGCCCGCTTGTATGGGCCGCTTTTGCCACCCGTCTTTTCCCACAGGGCTAAGCCCTCTATAGACATGCCCTTGTCGGCGCTCTTACACATGTCGTAGATGGTGAGGGCCGCCACCGAGCATGCGTGGAGGGCTTCCATTTCCACTCCCGTGCGGTCCACGGTGTCTACCTGGGCTTCGATGGCAACGAAGGTCTCGCCCACTTCGAAGTCGATGCGCACTGCACCAATTTGCAGAGGGTGGCACAACGGAATCATGTCGCTGGTGCGCTTGGCAGCCATGATGCCAGCAATTCGCGCAGCGGCAATGACGTCGCCTTTCGGAATGTCCTTACTGGAAATTGCAGCAGCAGTTTCCGGTTTCATTGTGACTATGCATCGTGCAACTGCGCGACGAGCGGTTGCATTTTTTGCAGTCACATCCACCATGTGCGCATTGCCCGACTCATCAAGGTGCGTGAACTCTGGAGTGTTGCTCATGCTCATCCGCCAATCTGGCTCATGGACCTGCGTGGTCGCACGAAAGTGACATTGCCAATGTTGTGTCCCGCCCACTTTGTGCCGACTGCGCGTTTGATTTCTGCTGCAATGTCATCATCGCTTGCACCATTACGCATCAGTTTGCGCAAATCAAATTCGGTGGTTGAGAACAAACATGTTCGGAATTGGCCATCGGCAGTAAGCCGAACGCGATCACAATCACCGCAGAATGGTTTTGTTACCGATGGAATTACGCCAACAGTTCCCAACCCATCTAAGTAACGCCAACGATCTGCGGGAGCTGCGCCACGAGCCGGAACAATTTCAAGTGGGTACACCTTGGAAATGGTTTCCACAATTTCGTCTTGTCCAACAACTTGGTTGTTCTGCCAAGTGCCATCTGCATCAAGCGGCATGTATTCAATGAAGCGAACTTCAACGCCTTTGTTGCGACCAAATGTTGCAAGGTCAACAATTTCGTCGTCATTAACTCCACGCTGCACAACAACATTGATTTTCACTGGCGAGAAACCAGTGGCGATTGCAGCATCAATGCCATCCAGTACATGCTCAAGTTCGTCACGGCGTGTCATTTCAAGGAAGCGCTGTTTCTTCAACGTGTCGAGACTGATGTTGATGCGGCGCAAACCAGATTCGTGCAGCTCTTGTGCAATCAAGCGCAAGGTTGCACCGTTTGTTGTCACTGCCAAATCGATTGGCTTTCCAGCGCGCGGCGAATTTGCCGATGCGGGTACGTGTAATGCGGAAAGCTTGTTGATCAGTACTGGAAAGTGTGCGCGCATGGTCGGCTCGCCACCAGTGAGGCGAATTCCATCAACATCGAAATGCGAAACACAGATGCTGGCAATGCGATGCAATTCTTCGTATGTCAACACCTCTTCGCGAGGCAGCCATTTCATTCCCTCTGCAGGCATGCAGTAGGTGCAACGGAAATTGCAGCGATCGGTAATCGAAATGCGCAAATCGCGCACGGTTCGGCCGAACGGGTCAATCAATTCCACGGGCTCAGCCTAGGGTTTAAGCCCTAAATACGGTCAGCCAAGCAGGTAAACAGACACGTGTTCACCAGCCTGCAGGCCATTGCCATCGGGCACGTATGCAAGGCCATTTGCCATTGCGGTACTGGCTAACTGGTGGCTTCCCTGCGGTCCCGAATCGCGCACGTGAAGACGACCGTCTTCGGCAAATTCTCCGAACACACGCATGAAGTGAATCTTGCCGTCTTGCTTACGCTTCAACGGCGAATCGAGCACAGCACGAATTGCTGGTCGCATCAAATTTTCCGTGTGCCCCATCATTTTGCGCAGTGCAGGCCGCGCGAGCAGTTCGTAACTGATGAGCGAACTCACAGGGTTGCCTGGCAAACCAAATATAGGAATTGTGCGACCATCACTGGATTGCAATTGACCAAAAGCAAATGGCTTTGCTGGCTTAATCGCCATCTGCATCCATTGCATAGTTGCAATCTTTGATAACACAGCCTTCACCACGTCGAAGTCACCCATGCTTACGCCGCCGCTTGTCACTATTGCGTCGCAACGCTCGGCAA
>JBEAOI010000072.1:0-9826 GCA_041165005.1 Actinomycetota bacterium | reverse complement strand
GTCTGGGATAACGAGACCAGATGCGGTGGTCTGCACTGCTTCGCTTGGCTTGACCACGATGCGGTCGTCTAGGGGCTTCAAGTTCATATGTGAGGTCCTCCGTGTGGCGTGTTCCGAGTGGTTCACGCGGTTGGTTTTTCGGTTAGCACTCAACGAGTGCGAGTGCTAATGATACGGACCTAGGCCCCAATATTCCAACTGAGCCCGCATTTGGCAAGAAGACTCGAGAGGGGCTCAATAGGCAGACCTACAACCGTGGTGAAGCTGCCCTGCACCGTTTCCACCAGCTTTCCGCCATCGCCTTGCAGGGCGTACGCCCCTGCCTTATCCAGCGACTCGCCCGTGCCTAGGTACCAATCCATCAATTCGGGCGTGATGTGCACCAGAGTCACCGAGGCCGTGTCCACGGTGTGAGCCTGTCTGTCCCCGCGGACCACAGAAATGGCCGTATGTACGCGATGGGTGCGGCCGGACATTTCGCCCAACATGCGACGGGCATCGTCAACATTTTCTGGCTTGCCAAAGATTTCGCCATCAACGTCGACCGTAGTGTCGGCCGCAATCACGATGACATCAAGATCTGTGTACCGCTGCGCGATGACATGGGCTTTGCCTTGAGCAAGTCGCTGCACATGTGCAAGTGGGGTTTCAAACTCAAGTGGTGTTTCATCGATGTCAGCCGGCTCAATTTCGAAAGGCATTGCACCTTCACCAAACGCTTCGTCTAACAACTTTGTTAAGAGGTCAATTCTTCGCGGTGAACGCGATGCAAGAACAATTTTTGGTTGGGTGATACTCGGAGGTTCCATTTCGAGATCAGCCGCCACTCAAACGCATGACTTCACCATCATCAGGAATGGTCATGTCGTCACGATCGTCTAGGTAACCCTCTGGCAAAATCACTTTGATCGGACCATTGGTGTGCCCACGTGCAATACGTTCTCCACCTTCAACGATTGGAGCATCTGCATCTAACTGTGCAGCAAGCGCGCGAAGTTCAGCCAACGATTTCACTTCAGCAAACTTGCGTCGCATTTCGCCGCCAACTGGATAACCCGTGAGATACCAACTGGTGTGTTTGCGGAAATCGCGCATGCCGCGATCTTCATCGAGGTGAGCGCACAAACCTTCTGCGTGTTCAAGCATCACCGACAACACTTCGCCAAGCTTTGGAGTGCCTGCAATTGGTCTGCCACTAAATGCATCGACAAGATCGCGGAACAACCATGGGCGGCCTAAACAACCTCGACCAATCACCACTCCGTCGCAACCGGTTTGCTCCACCATGCGCAATGCATCGCTTGCTTCCCAGATGTCACCATTACCAAGAACAGGAATGGTCTTCACTGCTTGCTTCAGCTGGCTGATTGCTTCCCAATGTGCGCTTGGTGCGTAGTGCTGCTGTGCGGTACGAGCATGTAGTGCAACTGCAACAGCACCGGCATCTTCGCAAATCAATCCTGTTTCAATAAATGTGATGAGGTCATCGTTGATGCCCATGCGAAATTTGCATGTCACTGGAATGCCGTACTCTTTGCCCGCAGTAACCGCAGAGTTCACAATGGCGCGCAACAACTGGCGCTTCAATGGCACTGCTGCTCCGCCACCACGTCGTGTCACCTTTGGCGCAGGGCAACCAAAATTCAAATCAATGTGATCAACTGCATTTGCTTGACCCAGTTTGTGCACTGCACGACCAAGCATCTCCGGATCACTTCCATATAGCTGCAACGACCGAAAGTCTTCGTCTGGTCCAAACTTCAACATGGTGTCGGTCTTGCGATTGCCATGCACAAGCCCAGTCGCCATGATCATTTCGTTGACGTACACCAGACCTGGGCCAAACTTTCGACACAGCGAACGGAATGGCGCATTGGTAACCCCAGCCATTGGCGCAAGGACCACTGGTGGCCAAATGCTGCGCTCGCCTAATTGCAGCGCAGGCACAGTCGCGGTGACGGTTGTTGGGGAGTCGGTTGCAGTCATGGTGTTACGAGGTAGTTCGGTCGGTCAACTTCAGGTTTGGCATGGCACCCATGCTCAATTCACTCGGTCCGTCCTGCAATAAACGGTACCAACCAGCAGAGGCAATCATGGCTGCATTGTCGGTGCACATTGCCATGCTGGGCAATACCAAGCGCCAACCATGCTGTGTGCACGTTGCAGTCATTTCTTGGCGTAACAGCGAGTTAGCAGCCACTCCACCGCCAAGAGCGATGGTTTTTGCCCCAATGTGTTTTGCGGCTTTTACCGACTTTGCCACCAATACATCAACGACTGCAGTTTGAAATGATGCAGCAACATCTTGCGTAGAGATAGCTGGATTCTTGCGCACGTAATTGACCACCGCAGTCTTCAATCCACTAAACGACACGTCAAATCCGTCGTGCAACATGGCACGTGGAAATTCGATTGCTTGTGCATTGCCCAACTTTGCTTCGCGATCAACTGCTGGTCCACCAGGGTGACCGAGTCCGAGGAAGCGCGCAACTTTGTCAAACGCTTCTCCTGCTGCATCGTCGATGGTCTGACCAATAATTGAGTACTTGCCGTGCGATTCCATATTTACGAGCAAGGTGTTTCCTCCAGAAACCAATACGACCAACATTGGAAACTCAACATGAGGATCATCAAGTAGCGCTGCATATAAATGCGCTTCCAAGTGATTCACACCGATAAATGGTTTGTTCAACGCAAGCGCAATTGACTTGGCCGCAGAGACACCAACGAGCAGTGCACCGACGAGCCCGGGTCCGACTGTTGCAGCAACTGCATCGACTCGTTCAAAACCAATTCCTGAATCGTGCAGAGCTTTGCGAATGACAGGAGTCATTGCTTCAACATGGGCGCGGCTAGCTATTTCTGGCACCACTCCACCGAACCGAGCGTGTTGCTCAATTTGTGTGGCAACAACAGACGACAGCACATCGTTGCCGCCCATGACCACTGCTGCAGCAGTTTCATCGCAGCTTGACTCAATGCCAAGCACCACCGTGGCTTCATCGACGCGAATCATGGTCTGGTCTTTTCAATGCTGCGCAAGCGATCACGGAATGCATCGTCTTGAATGTCTTGGCACCACATCACAATGGCATCGTCGGTGTTTTCGTAATACTTGCGACGTATCCCTGCAGGGACGAACCCAAACCTGCGATACAACTCTTGCGCTGCAGTGTTGGTGTGACGGACTTCAAGCGTGAGCGCTTCGCACTTGCGTTGTCGAGCATGCCACGCAAGTTCAAGCATCAGCTCGGTGGCAATGCCTCGTTGTTGCCAATCTGGATGCACCGCAATATTGGTGATGTGTGCATCGGTGTCGGCAAACAACAGGCCGCAATAACCCACTAATTCACGACCAATATGGGCAACTGCGTAGTACCGGTGTCCTCTATTCATCATTTCAATTTCATCGGCGAACACTTTTTGCGTCCACGGTTTCGGATACACCACCTCTTCAATAGGCATGATGTCGCGAATGTGGCGACGCTGCATTTGGCCTACCTCGAGCACTGGATGAGCCTGTGATTGCTGAGTATTTCCAGCATCAACTTTCTTAATCAATCGGTCCAGAATGCTCATTGCGCGCTCCTTGTGGCCCAATTGATTTCGGCATCAGGTGCACGCAAGTACATAGGGACAATTTCATCAACTTGTACCCACTCTCCTCGCAATGCGCGCTCGTGAGCTAATTCAACCAACGTCGACGCAAGAGGCATTGAATACTTCTCCTCTGCGAATTCCAATGCTGGCAACACTGGTTTCAGTCGTTCGTCAAACTCCGATTCATGTTTCAGTGCACCTGTTCCCACAAGAAGAGTTGACTGCCCACGATCGAGTACATCAACCGCACACATTTCTGGAGAGCCAATCTGTGGCTTGCCAACTTGTTTGAGTTTTCCGTCGGTCATGCGATACAGCGACCAGTACACCTCGCCACGTCGAGCATCAACAACTGATGCAATGACATCGTTATTTGTCTGCACGGCAGCAGCCAAAATGTCAAGGCTGGTCACAGGAATAATCGATACGTCAATCACCTGGGCAATTGCTTGAGCAGATGCGATACCTACCCTCATTCCAGTGAACAAGCCAGGCCCAATGTCTACGGCGATTCCACCAACATCCCACAGCTCAATAGATGCTTGCTTGCACACGAAGTCAATCATCGGCGTAAGCGCTTCAGCGTGTTGACGTTCACTGCGAATTTCACTGCTCGCAAGAACTACATCTCCATCGTGCAACGCAACGCTTACCGAATCAGTTGCAGTATCGATCCCCAAAATAATCATGCCGACCACCGCGCTAGCGAACTGCGAAGTTTGTCCCATCGCGATTCCCACTGCTTACCACGCCAACCAATTTCAATGCGTCGCGAGTCATCGCTTCCTTCAACGTGGCTCAATGTGATGGTGAGTCCATCACCAATGTCGTCACCCACAACGTCGCCCCATTCCACAAGCGCGACTCCACCCGATTCAACTAGTTCAGCAATACCTAAGTCAGCGAGTTCGCCAGTTCTTTCCAGTCGATACAGGTCGGCGTGATGCATTGGAATTCGTCCGCCCGAATAGTTGTGCAGCAAATTGAATGTTGGCGAAGTGATTGCTTCTGACACACCAAGTGATTTGCCAAACTGCTGTGCGAAAAACGTTTTTCCAGCACCCATTTCACCAATCAACACAAACATGTCTCCTGGTTTCGCCAAGCCAGCAATCACCCCAGCAATGTCAGCGGTGTCGGTTTGGCGCGGTGCAGTCAAAGTAATCATGAGGAAAAGGCATATTCAGCCTAGGTAGTTACGCGGGAGAACTAATTGATGTAGTTGCGCGGCATTCGAGCACTGATCGCACACACAATTTCGTAGCCAATTGTGCCCATTTTGTTTGCCCAATCATTGGCGGTAATGCATTCTGGGCCTTGCTCACCAATGAGCGCAGCTTCATCACCAATGCTCACTTCGTCATTTCCGCAGTTCACCAGGACCTGATCCATGGTGACCACACCGGCAAATGGGTAACGGATTCCATTAATCAGCACAAATCCACTTTCCCACAAACCTCGCGGCACTCCGTCTGCATAGCCAAGAGGAAGAGTGGCGATGGTTGCATCACTTTCAAGCGGACGCTTCAGCCCGTATGACACTCCTTGCCCTGCAGCAACTCGCTGCACATGAGAAACACGCGCATGAACTGACATGACTGGGCGAAGTTCAAGTTGGTGGACTGCACCAAACGAATTGGTTGCTGCGTCTCCTGGAATTCCGTACATGGCAATTCCTACCCGAGCCATGGTGCAGTCAACGCCACTATCTAACTTGCGAATTGCAGAAGCGGAATTTGAAATATGCACATGACGAACTTCAATCTCAAAAGCACGCACCTGTTCAACAGCGCGCGTGAATACTGAAACCTGCTGTTGCGCAAATTGTGTATCGGCAACATCTGCAGTAGCCAAATGAGTGAACATTCCATCAAGCGTCAGCCACTGAGACTCCGCAACAAGACTCGCAACTCGCACCGCATTGTCTGGTTGCGCACCCACTCGGTGCATTCCCGAATCCACCTTCACATGAACTGAAGCCATGATCTCAAGTTCGCTTGCCGTGCGCGCGAAGCGAACAATTGTTGATTCGTTGTACAACGTGGCAATCAAACCATAAGAAATAATGTCGCGGAACTGCTCTTCGGGCTGTTCGCTCATAATCAGAATCGGTGCGTTGATTCCAGCCTGACGAAGCTCAATGCCCTCTTGTACCAACGCAACGCACAGCCCGTGCGCACCCGACTGCAATGCAATTCGCGCACATTCAACAGCACCATGACCGTATGCGTCTGCCTTTACCACTGCCCACAACTGTTGCGGAGCTAAGTGGGCTGCAAGCGTTGCGACATTGTGGCGAAGTGCACCACGATCAATTTGCGCCCATGCCCAGCGCTGTGAATTCATGAATGACTACTCGGCTGCTACAACAGCGATTGCCACGCTGTCGGTATGAGAAATTGAAACCTGCCACGAAGTAATACCTCGAGCATCTGCAAGTTGTTTCGCTCTTCCTTCAATACGCAAGGTTGGCTGTCCTGAGGTCAACTTCGTTACCGAAACGTCATGCAGATCAAATGCTCCCAAACCAACGCCAAGAGCTTTCATCGTGGCTTCACGCACGGCAAAGCGTGCGGCAAGACTGGACGTGGGGTCTGATTTAGCGCTTACCGATTGCAGTTCATCATGCGTGAATAGACGAGTTCGCAGCTGAGGTGTGCGCTCAAGTGCGGTACGAAATCGCTCAATGTCTACGGCATCAATGCCAATGCCCTGCATGCCTATGCCCCGTTTTGCGAGGTACGCCAATGATCTGCCGATTCGCTGATTGGCAAAATGAGCAGGTCTGCAACCGACACTTCTGCCAAACGGTCTTCGCGGAACGATCCTTCAGTTTCCGTTACCCAGTCCACAAGTCGGTTGTATCTGTCGTCGTAACCCTGCAGCACGTTCTTCATGGTTGAGGATGGCAAGCGATCATGGAACAACACGTGAAGCAAGGTGATACCCGTCGTTTCAGTTCCTTTAGTTTCTGGAACGAAAATCACGGTGCGACCATCGCGACGTCCGCGAGCAACCAACACATTGCGGTCGGTTGCAACGCGATGCTTAGTTCCTACCAGGGTGGAGTTGCGGTCAACTCGCGACGTCAGTTCGCGAGCAATTCCACCGCGATCAATCACGTTTACCGTTGCGGTATTTCCCTCAACATCGCCTTCAATGGCATAACGAGTGAAGCCAACAACCGAAGCAACTGCCGGGTCGAGATCGGCAATTACTTTTAGCGCCTTGTACGACAAGCGGTCACGCGACACTCCGGCCTTCAATACCTCTTGCACCAGCGAACGATCCAGCAAGCCTTCATCACTGCGCGAAATTCCAACGGTGACTGTCTTTGCCTGGTGCTTAATGGCATCGACTGGACGAGTGAGTTCATCAATTGATCGTGTGAGTGCACTGGTGAGATCATCGAGAATTGCTTCAGGAGAACTGATCTTGCCAGTGCTCTGTTGGTAGGCCTGCAAAGGATCACTCGACATTGCATCACGCAACATCGTGACAACACGTACGGCCGTACTTGCTTCAAGGTTTCCGTCGTACATACCAGTAGTGAGAGCATCAAAGAACCGTGTTGCCGGAACGCCGATTTCTGAACGAACCTTGGCCAACAGTTGACTACCTACGCCACCCCGTTCAACTGCGTGTTCAACTACTTCACGAGCTGAGCGCAATGGTCGTGCGAGTGAATCAATTGCCAAAGCTGCCTCGTAGCCAAACAGGTGACCAACCATCACGCTCAAAACAAAAGCGACTCGCGGATCTACACGTGGCACAGAAATAACGGCTGCAGCGGCATCAAAGCGCTGCTCTCCCTCTTGGGCAATAACAATCGGCAGCGCCTTATGTGCGCGATAGATAGCGATTTCCTTGGCCACGTCCGATGCCGTGCCATCTGACAATCCGGTGGCACACACAATGATCATTGGCTCGCAAGACAAGTCAATGTGCTTTTTATCTTCTGTGATATCGCAAGCAATCGACTTGTAACACAACTCAGAAAGCTTGATGCGAACTTCTTCGGCGGCAACCGCATTGAAACCATTGCCAACAACCGTCCAATAACGACGCGCTGGTGCGAACTGACGAGCAGCCTCGGCAATTTGTGGACGAAGCGCCAACACCTGAAACATGGCATCTGGAATTGTGCGCAATGCAGCAAGCAATTCATGACGCTCTGCATTGGTGCCGGTTCCGAGTGCCGCCGAAATTGCGCATGCGAGCAATGCACCTGCAGCAACTTGTGAATAGAACGCCTTGGTGCTGGCAACGCTCATTTCCACATCGCGGCCGTCGGATGTAAACAACACGCCGTCGGCCTTTGCAGACAATTCACTGCCACGTCGATTCACGATGGCAAGAACCGATGCGCCTCGTGTGCGCGCTAGGTCGACTGTGCGATTGGTATCAGTAGTTGTTCCGCTTTGGCTGATCGCGATAATCAGCGTGTCAGTCATGTCGAGTTGCAATTGAAATCCCGACAACTCCGTTGCTGGCAATGCGTCCACTTGCACGCGGTGATCAACCATCGTGCGAAGCAATTGCGCCAAACTGCGTCCAGCAATAGCCGCAGTTCCTTGACCAATCACACGAATCCGCGTGAAAGTTCCTGCCGTAAGTTTCGCGCGAATATCGTCTGGCAACACTGTTGTATCGAGCGTTGCCTCAAGTTGGCCATTGCGCTCAGAGATTTTCCCACGCAAGGTCTTGCGGAAACTGAGTGGTGCCTCTGCGATTTCCTTCGACAAAAAGTGCTTGTGCTCGCCACGATCAATGTCGCGCGTGGTTACTTCGGCAATTGAAACAGTGCTGTCAACAAGTGGAATAGAGGTTCCGTCGTAGGCAAGCATGCGCATGCCAGCAAGCGATCCTGCATTGTCGCCATCGAGCGCAATCACTTGACCACGGCTTGATGGGTTATTGGCATCAGCAAGTGACTCGCCATCCATTCGCACATAGTGCAATGTCTCTTCAACAACCCCGTAAGGCTCACTCGCCACGATGAAACGGTCTTCGGCAATACCGACATACAAACCTTGACCACTGCCACGAAGGGCAAGCATCATCGAATTTGGTTCGTCCGCGCTTGCGACCGCAATTGCCACACTGCCTTCAAACTCGGCAACGGTTTCTCTAAATGCATCTACAAATGGCATTCCCGCTGCGTTCTTGCGCGCGACCACAGTTGGAATGACTTTTGCATCGGTGGTAATTGGCTCTGCAATATGCAGTCCGTTACGCACTTTGATGTCGGCATGGTTATCTACGTCACCATTGAGTGCAGCAAGCATGTACGGAGCAGATGCGTTGCCGCCCACTTCTTCGCTGTTCACTGGGTGCGCGTTTGGTTCAGAAATGATTCCCACGCTCGCCCACCGTGTGTGTCCAAGAATCGACACTCGAGCATTCGGTTGGCTAATGAGCAGCCGCAACAACGCATCATTGGAAACCGTTGTGCGCATGGCACGGGTGTTGTCGCCAAGTTCGCCAATTTCTGCTGCTGCTTTATACACAAACGACCATGCGCGACTACCTGTGCCAACGCGCACCGAGCCGTTGGTGAACAGGGTGTCATCGAGGCGACCGGCAAGTAACGGAGCAACTCGCTTATCGGGTGCATCTAGGCCATGACCCCACACCAACACATGTACGCCAGCAGAGTCGCGACCACGAACTTCCATTCGATCAAGTGCAGAAAATGCCTGCTGAATTGATAGATACGCATTGCGTGCACTCGCACTTGCATCTTTGCCAGCTAATTCACCAACTGCTTTGGCAGTGCGCAAGCGATCGTTTCGCAACGACCAGGTGGCGTCACGCAATGCAATCAGTTCGTTGCTGCGCCGCTCGACTTCACGGGTTGACAACCCAGACTCAGACTCCAATTGCGCTTCGGCTTCAGACGCCAAGCCATCGAGTTGATCAACACGCGAGACCAGACCGCTCACCAAAGTGATGTTGTCGATCAGTGTTCCAAGCCCGGATTCACCGCGCAACGAAGCGTCAGCCTCCGCTACTAAGCGTCCAGATTCTGCAATGTTTCCACCAGCGCCAGCAGCAATCGCTCGGTCAAGGGCATCCAGGATGTCGGCGGCAAGTGGCAATGGTCTTGCCGAGGGCCGCGACACAACGCAGATGATGCCGCACATGGTTACTAGGTTACCGAACCCCGCCGAAGCGCTGCGATACAACCTCGGCAAGCCCTTGTGCCACAGCGTCTGCGGTTTCT
>JBEAOI010000071.1:0-3682 GCA_041165005.1 Actinomycetota bacterium | reverse complement strand
CGGTAGGGCCTCTCGCAAGAGGGACCATCTCTCCTATCCACCGAAAGTACGTACCAATGTCAGACCTACAGACCATGCAATCCCCACCAATGGGAACCTTCGACTCAGAAGGAAATTACACACCACGCCAAATTACAGAGCGTGATCTTTCGCAGTCATTTGCAGACGCGATTAGCGGAACTCTTGTCGAACTCAAAGACGGCCAACTCGTTACTGGAACTGTTGTTCGCATTACTCGCGACGAAGTACTTGTTGAAATCGGTTACAAGACCGAAGGCGTCATCCTGGCTCGTGAATTGTCAATTCGTAATGACATCGACCCACACGAAATTGTGAAGTTGGGCGAGAAGATTGAAACTCTAGTTCTCACACTTGAAGACAAAGAAGGGCGCTTGTTGCTTTCGAAGAAGCGTGCGCAATACGAGCGCGCTTGGGGCGACATTGAAAAAGTTAAGGCTGCTGACGGAACCGTTGAAGGCCTCGTCATCGAAGTGGTGAAGGGTGGACTCATTGTTGACATCGGTCTTCGTGGATTCCTTCCTGCGTCACTCGTTGAATTGCGTCGCGTTCGTGACCTTGCTCCTTACATTGGTCAACGCATCACCGCAAAGATTCTTGAGCTCGACCGCAATCGCAACAACGTTGTGCTTTCGCGCCGTACCTTGCTCGAGCAGAACCAACGTGGCGCACGTGATGAGTTCTTGACCCATCTCAAGGTTGGCGAAGTTCGCTCAGGCCGCATCTCAAGCGTGGTTGCATTCGGTGCATTCGTTGACTTGGGTGGCATGGATGGACTCATTCACGTTTCCGAATTGTCATGGAAGCATGTTGACAACCCAACAGCTGTGGTCAACATTGGTGACGAAGTAACCGTGAAGGTTCTTGAAGTCGACATGGACCGCGAGCGCATCAGCCTCTCGTTGAAAGCAACTCAGCAAGATCCTTGGCAAGAATTCGCCAATGGTCACCAAGTCGCTCAGTTGGTATACGGCCGCGTGACCAAGCTGGTTCCGTTCGGTGCCTTCGTTCAGGTAGGTGACGGCATTGAAGGTCTCGTGCACATTTCAGAAATGTCAGCACACCACGTTGAAGCACCAGAGCAAGTTGTTACACCGGGCGAAGAGTTGTGGGTCAAGATCATCGATCTCGATCTCGCACGTCGTCGCATCAGCCTTTCCATTAAGCAGGCTGCTGAAGGTGGAGAATTGGCCGAGGAATACCGCGGACAGTTCCAAGTGGACGATCAGGGCAACTGGGTGGGCGGAGATGACAGCGCTCGCGAGGCAGCGTGGTCTGAATACTTCGATAACGCAGCAACGACTGAGGCGTCAGCCGAAGCACCTGCTGT
Source organism: Actinomycetota bacterium (assembly GCA_041165005.1). Classification (GTDB taxonomy): domain Bacteria; phylum Actinomycetota; class Acidimicrobiia; order Acidimicrobiales; family Ilumatobacteraceae; genus UBA3006. The sequence goes on along the minus strand of JBEAOI010000071.1, from coordinate 2,334 downwards.
TGAGCCAGAAGCTCCAAGCGCATAGTTTTCTGTAGCTGCGCTCGTCAGGGGGCGAGCGCAGCTCAGATGTTCATCGGAGACATATGAAATTAATTGGGCTTACAGGCGCAATTGGATCGGGAAAGTCTTCGGTATCGGCGCTGTTTGCACGTAAAGGTGCCGTCATTATCGATGGTGATGGAATTGCGAAGCAGTTGCAGCAAAAAGGATCTGTAACTCTTCAGAAATTGGTCGATGAATTTGGCGATGTCTTGCTTGAATCCGGAGAGTTGGATCGAGCAAAGGTTGCTCAGTTGGTTTTCAGTGACCCAGAAATGCTGAAGAAGTTGAACGCCATTATGCATCCTGCGATTGGCGCTGAAATCATTCGCCTAATAGAAGAAAACATGAACACGGAAAATGTTGTCATTCTTGACATGCCGTTGTTGGTGGAAAATCCACGAGATGGCCTTTCGGGGTTGGTGATTGTAGATATTGACCCAGAAGTTGCGATCTCGCGACTGGTGCAATTTCGAGGTATGAACGAAGACGACGCAAGACGTCGCATGGCAAGTCAGGCAAGTCGTGAAGATCGCCTGCGTGTCGCTGATCGAGTGATTGACAACAGTGGTGACATTGATGCGCTCACATCACAGGTTGATGAAGTTTGGGATTGGTTCGCAACACTTCCCAATGCACAGCAAGGTGCTGGAAATCTTTCGAAAAAGAGTAAATAGTGACTGTTGATAACCAGCGTTTTGAAGTGGTATCTGAGTATCAGCCAGCAGGAGATCAGCCAAAAGCAATTGCTCAGTTGGCCGAAGGCATTGAGCGAGGCGACAGGTTTCAAACCCTCCTTGGAATTACTGGATCGGGAAAATCGGCGACCGTTGCCTGGACTATCGAAAAGGTGCAACGTCCAACACTGATCCTTGCTCCGAACAAGAGTCTTGCTGCTCAGTTAGCACAGGAGATGAAAGAGTTCTTTCCAAAAAATCGAGTTGAGTATTTCGTCAGTTACTACGACTACTACCAACCAGAGGCGTACATTGCATCCAGCGACACGTTTATTGAAAAGGACTCTTCGGTAAACGACGAAATAGATCGTTTGCGTCATTCGGCGACTGCAGCATTGCTCACGCGACGAGACACCATTGTCGTTGCTTCGGTCAGCTGCATTTACGGAATGGGTAACCCCGAGGAGTATCGGGGAAACCTATTAGAACTTCACGTCGGTGTTGATTACGACCAGCGCAGTTTGCTTCGTCGGCTTGTCGACCTGCAGTACGACCGTAATGACATGACACTTGGTCGCGGAAACTTCCGGGTTCGAGGAGACACCATAGAGGTGCAACCCGCTTATGACGAGACGGTCACGCGAATTGAGATGTTCGGGGACACTGTCGAGCGAATCACGATCGTTGATGCCCTAACGGGCGAGACAGTGAACGACATGAGTGAAGTGTTGATCTTTCCTGCAACTCACTATGTTGCGGGAGATGATCGCATGAGGAAGGCGGTACTCGGCATTGAACATGAGCTGCAGGTTCGTCTGAAGCAATTCGAAACAGAAGGCAAATTGTTAGAGGCACAACGCCTGAGGATGCGCACTCAGTACGACCTTGAAATGATCGCCGAAGTTGGATTTTGTAACGGTATTGAGAACTATTCAATGCATATTGACGGCCGTTCACCAGGAGAACCGCCATTTACCTTGCTTGACTATTTCCCGGATGACTACCTCTTGGTGGTCGACGAAAGTCACGTGACTATTCCGCAGCTACACGGTCAGTTCGCCGGAGATCGCAGTCGCAAAGCAACATTGATCGAGCATGGATTCAGATTGCCATCGGCTGCCGATAACCGACCGCTGCAATTTGAGGAGGCAATGCAACGGATTAATCAATGCATTTTCCTGTCAGCAACACCAGCGAAGTTTGAAATTACAACGAGCCAGCAGGTTGTCGAGCAGATTGTTCGTCCAACTGGATTGGTTGACCCAGAAGTAATCGTGAGACCAACCAAAGGTCAGATAGACGACATCATTGAGATGGTGAATGGCAGGGTTGAGGCTGGCGATCGAGTGCTGATTACTACCTTGACCAAGAAGATGGCGGAAGACTTAAGCGAGTATCTGCTTGAGCAGGGCCTAAAGGTTCGATATTTGCATTCAAATATTGACACCATTCAGCGCATCGAAATCTTGCGTGCATTACGACTCGGTGAGTTTGATGTCCTGGTAGGCATCAACTTGCTCCGCGAAGGCTTGGACTTGCCAGAGGTATCGCTCGTAGCGATTCTGGATGCAGATAAGGAAGGATTCCTGCGAAGCGAAACTTCACTGATTCAGATGAT
>JBEAOI010000070.1:0-5682 GCA_041165005.1 Actinomycetota bacterium | reverse complement strand
CATCATTGCCCCTTTGTAGAAAGCCAGTTGCGAATTTCTTCGGTGTGTTCACCAAGATGCGGTGGTGGCATCGTGTAACTCAGCTCACCATTGCTAAACGTAATTGGGTTCCGCACCAAGTCTGCTTGACGATCCCCCTCGCCAACGGAAACTCGCGGGCGAAGACCAAGTTTTTCTGCGAGCTCAACACCATCACCAATGGAGTTGATTGGCCCACATGGCACACCGACATCGTTCAGCGCGTAGAACAAATCATCTGAGTTCCATTTGGCAAGTTGCTCAAGCAACAATGGACGAAGTTCTTCGCGATTCTTTGTTCTGTCAGCATTGATTTTGAATCGTGGGTCATCAGCCACATGTTCAATACCCAGCACTTTGGCCAGCGCACGGAATTGTTTGTCGTTACCTGCAGCAATAATGAGGTCGCGATCTTTAGTCGGTAATGCTTCATATGGGAACAAACTTGGATGCGCATTGCCCATGCGGAATGGAACCACATCGGCAAGTGTGTACGCAGCGGTTTGATTCACCAAGCCCGACATGGCCGATGACAACAAGTTCACTTCAACGTGTTGACCCTTGCCAGTTTTGTTCTTCTCGTTCAATGCAGCGAGCACACCAATAGTTCCGTGTAAGCCAGCCATTACGTCAAACACCGAAATTCCTGCACGAAACGGCGGGCCATCTGGCTCGCCCGTCAGGCTCATAAGCCCAGAAACTGCCTGCACGATCAAGTCGTAGCCCGGAAGCTTTGCGCCTTTGTCTGTGCCGAACCCCGAGATCGACAAGTACACGAGACCTGGGTTTGATTTTGAGGTTGACTCATAGTCCAATCCAAACTTCTTCAAGCCACCCACTTTGAAGTTTTCTACGCAAATGTCTGCTCGCTGAACCAACTCGCGAGCCAAAACAAGGTCTTCTTCTTTCCCGAAATCGAGAACGATGGACTTTTTATTGCGATTAATCGACATGTAATACGTAGCGACATCGCCCTTTGTAGGCGGAACCCACGTACGGGTGTCGTCACCCGCAGGGCTTTCCACCTTGATCACCGTGGCACCCATGTCTGCCAACAACATGGTGCAATACGGCCCAGCGAGCACTCGGGAAAGGTCGGCAACCAATAGACCCTCTAGTGGTCTTGCTGTTCCATTAGTTGTTGTCATGAATGAGGGGCCTTTCTTGTTGAGTCAATTGTTTGTGCCACAGTTGAGGCAAGGAACCTTGTATGAGACCAAAACCAAACGAACCAGATTTTGTCGAAGCACTTGCGCGCGGCCTGAAGGTCATTAGCGCGTTTTCGCTTTCACACTTGGCGCTGTCGGTTAGCGAAGTTGCTGCTGCAACCAAACTTGCTCGCCCCACTACTCGCCGATTGCTATTGACTCTTGAATCGCTTGGGTACGTACGTGCAGTTAATGGCATGTACATGCTCACACCAAAAGTTTTGGAACTTGGAACCGCATACATCAGCGCGCAAGGTATGTGGGACATCGCGCGTCCACGCCTAGAAGCACTCGTTGAGCAAACCAAAGAATCAAGCTCCATGTCGCAACTTGTTGGTAGCGACATCGTGTACACAGCGCGCGTTCCAGTTCCCAAGATCATCGGCATGTCGGTGCACATCGGCACTCGGTTTCCCGCATATGCAACAAGCATGGGTCGCGTGCTGCTTTCGGATTTGTCTGCCAAAGAACTCGATGCCGTACTCAAGATTCCTTCAGAGTCAGACGTTGTGCCTCGACTGAAGTTTGTTCGCAAAGAGTTGGATGAATCGCTTGTCGAAATTCGTAAGCGTGGATGGGCAATGTCCGATGAACAACTGTCATTCGGCATTCGTTCCATCGCTGCGCCGGTTCGTGATGCATCTGGCCGCACGATTGCTGCAGTCAACGTGACAGTAAACGCGGCAGAGACATCCATCGCTGTGTTGAAGAAGGACCATTTGCCACTACTGCTCAGCACAGCAGGAGCAATTAGTTCCGACTTTGCAAACATGGCACTCTTACCAACCACGCGTCCACTGGCACCCTGATTCACCACTAACCACCAACCACTGCAAGGTGGGTTTCAAGAATGAAATCTGCTGTTTGCTTTGGTGCTGAGAAAAATGGTGAGTGATCACAATCCATTTCAATTGAATAGTCCGCCCAAGATGCTCGCAGACGTTGTTGATCTAACTTGACGGCGCGATCATCAGTGCATACGAGATAGCTGCTCTTCATGCTCTTCCACGCAGGATTTTCAATTGGAATCGCAGGAATTTCACTCTTCATTGACCTGCGATTATCCATCGCATATCGGGACAAGCCGCGAGGACTCCGGTTGAACAGAAAAGCGTCAGCGCCGTCTGTTAACGACATCGTTCCATCTTCAGCAAACTCGAAGCAAGAGCGAAAGTCTGGGTTACCCCAGTCTTTGTTTAGTTCCGATTGCGACTCTCCAATTGCCGGCATACGTGAAGCGATGTGCACGATGTGTTGCGCACCATGCCCGCCCACTGAAGCGGTGATACCTGTATAGCTATGGCACACCACCGTCACTGGGCCAACCTTGGATGCTTTAGCAACTGCTGCACGAAGCACATCAGCGTCGCCCGCCAACGATGTAAGCGGAAGATCAATTGCAGATACATCAACATCATGAACGTTCAGCCGTTCAATTACTGGCATCCACGTCCACGATGAGAAGAACGATCCATGGACAAGAACGATCGACGACTTGGCCATGTTGTAGGGGGTGCTTCCGTTCTAGCGGTAGGTGTTGTTGCTGGTGTGATCGCCCGCGAGCCAACGCTTAAGCGTTGCGTGCGCATCTTCCTTGCGAGCAGCATTGATCTTTTCTGCACCAGGAGCATCTGCGGTGAACTCCAACAACATGCCGTTTGGATCTTCGGTGTATAGCGAGCGGCAATAACCGTGCTCGAGCACATATGTTCCTTCTGGCTTCCACTGCGCCTTTTGCAGACGAGCAAAAATTTCATCTTGTGCTTTTGCAGAAACGTTCAATGCAATGTGACGGAACGGCGACGGTGTGAGTTCTGGGTCAAACAAATCCTGGTCCGACTTGTTTGCAAACTGGAAGAAGGCAAGCGCGCTTCCATCTGGCATGCCGAAGAAGCAGTGGCAATATACGCGCTCTGCACCAAACAGTTCATCGGTCTCAGACCAGGTTGCAACAAGCGGAAGACCTACTAGGTCTTCGTAAAACGCACGAGTAGCTTCAAGATCTTTTGACAAATATGCGGTGTGATGAAGTCGTGTTGGTGAGTCAGTTGCAGACATGTGCAGTCTCCTTGGCAATGGTGTTGATTGAAAATGATTGGGCCCCGACAGATTGTCCGCATGACGGACACTCTCCCGTAGTGCGTACATTAGACCACTTTCTTAATCCTGTACAAGCAGAGACCAAATGATTACTGCACTAAAGTCGTGGAGAACATGCCTTCTACGCCCCCACTTCCCCCAGAGCTAGAACGCCTGAACCGCATCTACATCGAAACATGCGAGGCGTTCGACAACAACGAGATTTCCTCTGAAACCGCCCGCACCACCATTTTGGGATTACGTGCAACGGACAGCCAAGGCCGCACCTGGGTAGTTGATCCAAAGAAGTCAGGGAAACGAGCCTCCTTTAAGCAGGTTGAGACTGCCCCGAGCCTTGACGAAGAGTTCGCTCGCATGAATCGCGTGTATCAGGAAACGTGCGCCCAATTTGATAGCGGGTTAATTTCAGCCACGCAGGCGCGCACGAAAATTCTTGCTATTTCATACACCGATGAAGCGGGCCAGACATGGCGGGTGGATACCGAAAACTCTGGAAGTCGTGCTTCATTCACATCTTCGCCTGCAGTTGCTCAGTCTGATGTCTTGCAGAATACGCAACCAATCCCCGTAGTTGAATCTGCTCCAACAGAGACTGCTGAAACCACAGAGTTCGAAGAAGAGACCGAACTGATTTCTCGACGCAACTTTCTCAGTGATCTTTCCGCAAAATCTATTGCACTTGGTGTGCTGTCTGCTGGCGTGCTCTACCAAGGAGCAAAACTTCTCACTGGTGGCTCCGACAGCTCGGAATCAAGCGGCGATGCAAACACCGACACCGCAAATCCAGATGCTCCAGCCGAACCAGGATGGTTTAACAAGTTTGGTGAAGTTCCTCTAAATACTGATATTGAATTTGGTCGCTCAGTTCAAGGTGTTCCACTCACCTTCTATCGTCGCCAAAGTGGCAGCGATGGCGCGCGAGTGCTGGTGATCGGTTGCATCCACGGTGACGAATTTGTTGGAAACCGAGTAGTCGACATTCTTCGCGACATGCCTCTTGAGGGAAACATCGACCTTTGGTTAGTGCGCTCGATGAATCCAGATGGCCAGCAACTACGAACACGACAAAACGCCAACGGCGTAGACCTCAACAGAAACTTTCCCGGCAACTGGCAGAAAATTGGCAAACCAGGATCGTGGCAGTATTCGGGTTCTGACAGCGCAAGTGAACCAGAGGTGCAAGGTGTTGTGAAACTTGGCGAACTCGTCAAGCCGCAGTTTGTTATTTGGTATCACCAGGACTACTTCCGCATCGGTCCTGGAACCGGACACGATGGAGATGTTCGCGCGAAGTATGCCTCCCTCGTAGGGCTACCCCTTCTTGAGCTGGACTGCCTGTGTGGTTACACAGGTGACAAACCATTACTTGAAGCTGTGTTTGGCGGCACCGGAGCCAATTGGACAAAATCTTTCCAGGGCCCGAAGGGCGTCAGTATGACTGTTGAATTTGGGCCGACATTGAGCGAAGAAGACGCACAGAAAAACGCGAAGGCAGTTGTTTCGGTAACGAACGAGTTCTTCTAGCTTCGCCTGTCAGAAGTGCACGTCTTCTTGCGGCTTTCACCGTCTTCATAACACTGAATTTTTGTCTCTTTCGCGTTGAAGCGCGCGATGAAATCGGTTGATTGCTTCAGGTTATTCATTGGCGCACACGGATATGCGTTTGCAAAAGGGCACGGATTGTCTGTAGCAGTTGCAACAGATGTGGAAATGAAGGCGCCAAGAGCCAGTGCCCCTTTCACCGTGAGGTGAATGCCATCAGATTTAAACCATGAAGATTGGCCTGCGCTGTAAGCATTCCATTCTGCAATGGACACCAAACCAGATCTATCACTTGCAACTGCTGCGCGAAGCGCAGAGTTGAATTCGCCATACAGCGACTTCTTGCCACGAGAGCCAGGAGCTGGAAAATTCAATGACTCTTTGTACGTCAAAATAACTACAGGAGTCTTCTTTAGTCGAATCACTTCAAACAATTTCGTGTACTCATCGGCAATTTTTTTTGCGCTGCTGTCGTAACCGGCCATCAGCACAATCAAATCAACAGGCTTGTCAAATTCTCTAAGCGCAGTGACCACGTTGGATGGGGTTCGGTACTCTCGCCCGTAGCAGGACCACTCAGAAATTCTTCTGCACGACTCAGCATCGAGCGTGTACGAAAATCCTTTCAGTGACTTTGTTCCATCTTCATACCATCTCAACGCTGCCAGTGTTGAGTCACCAATGAGCAAAGCATTCACTGGTTTCACATCCGGCAACACTCCAAGCCCGCTTGATGCGCTATCAGTGCTTCCTGCAACTCCGGCTTCACTTGCCAGTTCTGCTTCAGCCAATGCAAGTGACCCCGCATCAATTC
>JBEAOI010000069.1:0-2693 GCA_041165005.1 Actinomycetota bacterium | reverse complement strand
GGATTCAGACATCGTGACAGCGAATGCTGGTGGCGTCACCGTGGTGCTTGTCGGTCCAGGAAATGATCCGGCCGTTCGTGCACATTTGGAAGCCAATGGTTCTGGCGTGCAGCACATTGCCATTGAAGTGTTAAACGCAGGTTTCGTGCAGCAGGCACTAGCCGAAGCTGGCGTTCCCCTGCTGACCGATGTTGTGGTGGACGCAGCAGGTCACGAGCAGTTGTTTACCGTGGTCGACCCAGCGACGGGCGTGCAGCTTGGGTTCATTAGTCGCACTGGTCATCGTGAGCCAATGAGTGGCCACAACGTTCGCGCGCTGTTTACCGCTCTCGGCAACCTGTAACTCTGCAACACCCCGCCTTTAGATTCAGCTGCACTTCTCCCACAGCAGTTGCCATTTCGTTGCAGAACGAATCACACAAGCAGGAACACGTGGGTTTTTCATTAGCCATCGATATCGCCGAAATTTCGGACAGGCTTTCACACCTAGCCCAATTGGTAGGTGAGGCCAATGATGAAGCGCACATCCGGTCAGCGCTCAATGATGTTGGGCATATCCAGCAATGGATCGACAACTGCAAAGTTGCGCTCACGCGCAAACTTCAGGTTCTTGCAACAACCACGCCACGCATTCAGCCTCAACAAGTGTTGGCCAGCGCCGCAAATATTTCGCGCATCGATGCATTCCGCGAAGTATCGCGAGCCAAAACTCTTGGTGCTTTTCCCCACCTTGAACAAGCATTCGAACAAGGCCGTATTGGCAGCGCACACATTGATGCCGTTGCTCGTGCCACACACCAACTCACCGAAGAGGAAAAGGCAAAGCTTGCCTCACGGAGCGATTGGCTCAGCAATGTTGCGACGCACGCAACGCCAGACAACTTTGCACGTGCGGTGAAAAGTGAAGTTGAGCGCATCCATGCTGACGGCGGCGTTACCCGCCTCGAACGCCAGCGTCGCGATGCCAGCCTTCGGCATTGGATCGATCGCGAATCGGGCATGTTCCACATTGCTGGCAGGCTCGATCCAGAAAACGGACTTCGCGTCATTGGCAAAATCGACAACACCGTTGAACGCCTGTTCCATGCAGCGCTTCCCGACACGTGCCCAACCGATGACCGCAAACATGGCCATCTCAATGCACTTGCATTTTTAGAACTTATCGATACAGCGGCGCTTGGCGCTCCCCTAACTGCTGGAGCAATGATCTCATCGCCGCATGCGCGAGCAGAAGTATCTGTTGTCATTGACTTACACACGTTGCGTTCAGGTCTGCACGAACATTCCATCGTCCGCACCGGTCATGAAGCCGAGTTACCCATTGAAACCATTCGGCGCATGGCGTGTGAAGCCGAAATCATTCCAGTGGTTCTCAATTCAAAAGGCGTGGTCATTGACATTGGTCGGGCGTCACGGTTGGCAACCCGCTATCAACGCAAAGCAATCGAAGCCATGTATTCGCACTGCGCCATTCCCGACTGCAAGGCGCCTATTTCACAGTGTCAGCCGCACCACATTGCCTACTGGCGTGATGACGGCGCTACCGATATGAACAACCTCGTGCCACTCTGCCCACAGCATCACCGCAATGTGCATGAAGGAAATTGGAAGCTGAAGCTCTTGCCGCCTAATCGAGCACTCACTGTCACCTACCCCGATGGTCATATATCCACTGCATGTCCCACCAACTCAAAACCTCAAGAAAGGATCTCTAATGAGTAATACACTTACGTCTGTGAATGACGAGATTTCAGTTCAACTCGACGACAATCTTCGTCGCGCGCTCACGCACCTTCGGTCAACAGGGCTCACTGATGAGCAAAACATCCAACAAGCCATTTTGGACACTGCAAGAAACTTGTTTGATGCAACTCGGCTTAAGGCCCAGCTAGATGCACTCGATGCAGATCCGGAAGACCGTGCAGAGATGAAGGCGCTTCACAATTTCATGGATTCAATCTGTGAACCGTGGTGACATCTACTCAATAAATCTCCCTCAAAATGCTGGTCACGAAATTTCAGGTAAGCGTTTTGCTGTCATCCTGCAGTCGGATGCATTCCTTCCACGATCGGTAGTCATCATTGCGCCAACGTCGCAAAGCGCGAGGCCCATTGTCTTGCGACCTCAAATTGAAATTGGAGGCGACGTGACTCGTGTCGTCCTGGACCAGGTTCGAGCGGTTTCTATCGATCGACTCAAGGACCACGTTGGAACCATAGAGATCCATGAGCAATGGGCTATTGACGATGCGATTCGAGCTCTCTTTGGGCTCAATTAGTGCCTTTGCGTAGTTGCGGTGGGGCGAGCCAATGGCTATGGTTTCAAGCGCACGGCATACGCAAGAACGCCCACTTCTCTAACACTGTGGGAAAACTTGGTCGAGCACTGACAATCCAACTTCACTAGCACCCACGGAGGGTTTAGTTGTCTGAGCGTCAGCGCGTCCTTGCCACACCACTCGATCAGTTGTTAGCTGATGCGCGCGCCATTCGCGATGCGCAATTTGGAAGCCGAGTCACCTATTCGCCAAAGGTGTTCATTCCGCTCACCATGTTGTGCCGCGACAAGTGTGGTTACTGCACCTTTGCGCAGCCACCTGCACGACTAGAGAACCCGTACCTCAATGCCGAGCAAGTGCTGGCAATTGCCAAGCAAGGTGCACGCATGGGTTGCCACGAAGCGTTGTTCACAC
>JBEAOI010000068.1:0-7400 GCA_041165005.1 Actinomycetota bacterium | reverse complement strand
CGGAACACGCCACACGGAGGACCTCACATATGAACTTGAAGCCCCTAGACGACCGCATCGTGGTCAAGCCAAGCGAAGCAGTGCAGACCACCGCATCTGGTCTCGTTATCCCAGACACCGCCAAAGAGAAGCCACAGCAAGGCACCGTTCTTGCAGTTGGACCTGGCCGTTGGAGCGACGACGAAGGTAAGCATTTCGCACTCGACATCAAAGTTGGCGACGTAGTTCTGTACAGCAAGTATGGCGGAACCGAAGTCACCCATGGTGGAGACGACCTTCTTATTCTCACCAGCCGCGACGTGCTCGCAGTTGTTGCCTGATTTTCTAACCATTTCCCTCCAACACGCAAAGGACCAAAACAAACATGGCCAAGCAATTGAAGTTTGACGAAGAAGCACGCCGCGCGCTTGAAGCCGGTGTGAACAAACTCGCCGACGCAGTAAAAGTGACACTCGGACCTAAGGGTCGCAACGTAGTGCTCGACAAGAAGTTCGGCGCACCAACCATTACGAACGACGGTGTGTCGATCGCAAAGGAGATTGAACTCGAAGATCCATTCGAGAACATGGGTGCTCAACTTGTTAAAGAAGTTGCAACCAAGACCAACGACGTAGCTGGCGACGGAACAACAACAGCAACTGTTATTGCACAAGCAATGGTGCAACACGGAATGCGCAACGTTGCTGCCGGTGCAAACCCAATGGGTTTGAAGCGCGGTATCGAAAAGGCAGTAGCAGCAGCAGTTGAGTCAATCAAGGCACAAGCAAAAGAAGTAGACGACAAGGGCGACATTGCCAACGTTGCAACTATTTCTGCAGCAGATGCGTCAATCGGCAAAGTAATTGCTGATGCGATTGACAAAGTTGGCAAAGACGGCGTTGTAACCGTTGAAGAGAGCAACACATTCGGAACAGAACTTGAGTTCACCGAAGGTATGCAATTCGACAAGGGCTACCTCTCGCCATACTTCGTTACCGACACCGACCGTCAAGAAGCAGTTCTTGAAGATCCATACATCTTGTTCAACTCAGGAAAGATCGCAACCGTGCAGGCAATGTTGCCAGTACTTGAAGGCGTCATGAAGACCGGCCGCCCGTTGCTCATCATTGCTGAAGACGTAGAAGGCGAAGCGCTTGCGACACTTGTTGTCAACAAGATCCGCGGAACCTTTAACTCAACCGCAGTGAAGGCTCCAGGCTTCGGCGATCGTCGCAAGGCCATGTTGCAAGACATGGCAGTGCTCACCGGTGGTCAGGTCATCAGCGAAGAAGTTGGACTCAAGTTGGAGAACGTGTCGCTCGACCTCTTGGGCCGTGCAAAGCGCGTCATCATCAACAAGGACAACACCACCATCGTTGACGGCCATGGCGCCAAAGACGAAGTGGCTGGCCGAATCAACCAAATTAAAGCCGAAATCGACAACACCGATTCCGATTGGGACCGTGAGAAGTTGCAAGAGCGCTTGGCCAAGTTGGCTGGCGGTGTTGCAGTAATCAAGGTAGGCGCAGCAACCGAAGTTGAGCTGAAGGAAAAGAAGCACCGCATTGAAGATGCCGTATCGGCAACTCGTGCAGCAATCGAAGAAGGTGTGGTCGCCGGTGGCGGTACCGCGCTGATTCGCACTCGTCCAGCAGTACTCAAGGTTGTTGAATCGCTAAAGGGCGACGAAGCAACTGGTGCACGCAGCGTGTACGACTCGTTGACGGCCCCTGGTCGTCACATCGCCGACAACGCAGGTTTGGAAGGCGCAGTTGCCATCCAGCGTGTGGAGTCAGAGAAGGGCAACATTGGTCTCAATGCTGCAACTGGCGAATACGTCGACATGGTGAAAGCCGGAATCATCGACCCAGCCAAGGTGACACGTGCAGCGTTGCAAAACGCAGCATCAATCGCCGCATTGGTCATCACCACGGAATGCCTCGTAGCTGACAAGCCAGAAAAGAATGGCGCACCAGCAGGCGGCGGCATGCCAGGTGGCGGAATGGGAATGATGTAAATCGTTTTCCCAAACGAATTACCAGTAGTGGAAAATGCCTCGGGCGAAAGCCCGAGGCATTTTCATTTCTCTTCTAGTGTGTTTACTTATGGCAAATAGCGGTCGCGGATTCTGGTTGCACCAGTTTGTGGAGTATTTCATTGCTGGTGGACTTGTCATGATGTCAGCGCAGTTGAAAGAGCCGGCTATTCCTGCCGCAATGGGTCTCATCATGTTGGTCAACACTGCGATTACCGATGGTTTGTTCAGCGCATTCAAGTGGATTAGCCGTGGAGTCCATCGTCTGATCGACTGGCTCATCATCGTCGCATGTCTGGTGTTGTCGTTTGTGGCCGACATTGAAACGAATGGGCGACTTGCGCTGCTTGGAGTTGGTGTTGTGCTTGGTGTCATTGTTCTAGGCACCAACTTTGCGAAGCGTGGTGCGCAAACAGAACCTCGTCGTTAGGCTGTCGTCATGGGCTTCACAACACCAGCACCCGATCTTGAGAAAATTCGCACAGCATGGGAAACCTGGGAGCGTGGCGAAGAACAACCAGGCAAAACGCTTGCAAACCTGAAGACTGCTGGTCTTGATGAAGTAATTCGCCAGCTACTGGCAAGTGGCTGGACTCCTCAAGCGTAAGTTCGCAACATGGTTCGCGCTGGCGGCGATCAACGTATTCCGCGGCCGCCAGCAGTGTGGGTGCGACCCACCAATCCATTTGCTCGGTTAGACCACTCATCGCTTCGTAACACGCCAGATTTACTTGGACGTTTGCAGCGCTTCACCAGCACACTGCAACAATCGCCGCCGCCTGAAGGCTCGCGCGCTTCTGCGGTATTGGTGCCCATTTTTGATGGACAAAGTGGGCCAGAAGTCGTGCTCACCCGTAGGTCACAAGCGCTCACGAGCCACAAAGGGGAAGTGTCATTTCCTGGCGGGCGAGTAGACCAAGGTGAAACTTTCGTTCAGGCGGCCATTCGAGAAGCCTATGAAGAGATCAATCTGGACCCGTCGCATGTACAAATAATTGGCGAGTTGAGTGCTCTGTCAACCTATGTCAGTAACAGCCACATTGTTCCTGTGCTTGCGTATTTGGAGAAACCGCCATCGATGAGCGCCGTGAATGCCGAAGTTGATCGTGTGTTCTCTGTTGCACTTGCCGACTTGGTACGTGACGACACCTATGTTGAAGAACATTGGGGAACTCCGCCAAATCAATATCAGATTCACTTTTTCCATTTAGACGATGAGACAGTGTGGGGAGCAACAGGAAAAATGCTGCATCAACTCATCAATATTGCTGTTTTGAAAGAGTGGGCATAAGGCGTTAACCACCTGTTGCGCGAACCGCAACATAAAACGTTTCCGCCCACATGAGGCAGCGAATTTTTCGGGTTCGCACTTGTGTTGCACACGAAGACTCCAAGTCGCGGTGGAATTGTTCATCAAGTTTCGTGCGCACTACTTCGTTGAATTGGCTGAGCTTTTTGGTGTTGCGGTACCCAAAGTCATGCCGCATACACGCATATGTGAAATTGAACGATCGTCCTTCGTTTCCAACAACAGGCGCGGAGCATCCATCAGTTGTCCAATCAAGAAATGGGTAGGCGCGTTTCAGTGAAAATCTCTCACGCCGAAAAGTACTGAAATCAACGTCGAACATCACATAACTCACCGCTTCGATTGGGGTCTCAAATACAGGGGGAGCGATGCGTTGAGGAGAATGGGCGGTCAGCAGGCTCGTGACCGCAACGAGCGAAGTGAGCAAGACGCTCATGATCGATGCCTTTCCGTTACCGGGCGGGTGCCCTGCAGGCAATGTGTACTGAAACGCGCCAAATATGAACTGGTAATTCACTGATCGGAGTTCAGGACTTGTTCGCTACTCTTTCGTGTATGCAGGTAACACGCATTTCGCCGGCCCTTGGGGCTCTTGTGTCAGGCATAAATCTTTGCCAGCCCGTATCTGATGACCTGCGTGATGAAATTTCGGCAAATCTTGTGGAGCATCAGGTTTTGTTCTTCGAGAATCAGCCGCTCACTCCAGTGCAGCACCGAGATCTCGCGCAGCGATTTGGAGAATTGCACGTCCATCCCATTTATCCCAATGCGGGTGATGCCAAAGAAATCATTGTTCTCGACACAAACGACAAAAACCCTCCAGATAGCGATGAGTGGCATACGGATGTGACGTTCATTGAACAACCTCCACTCGGGGCGCTTCTCTCAGCACGAGTGCTTCCTCCATTTGGGGGCGACACACTGTGGGCAAGTGGCATCGCTGCGTACGAGGCACTTTCTGATTCGTTTAAAGATTTCATTCTCTCCTTGACCGCAGAACACGACATTGCCGCATCCTTCACGATTGAGCGTTACGGCAATTCACCAGAGACTCGCAAACTGGTTGAAAATGCGCGACTGAAAAACCCGCCGGTGGTGCATCCAGTTGTTCGAACTCACCCCGTGAGTAAGCAACGTGGAATCTTTGTTAACTATTCGTTTACGACGCGAATTATGGAGCTTTCAACTCGCGAGAGTGAAATGGTTCTCGGTTATTTGACATCGCATGTGTCGAAACCTGAGTTCACGGTGCGATGGAAGTGGAAGCAGTACGACCTAGCGTTTTGGGACAATCGACTCACGCAACACTATGCAACGGCCGATTACATGCCGCATCGACGAGTGATGCATCGCGCAACAATCCTTGGCGACAAGCCATATTTAGAAACTGCGTCTGCTAGCTAGTCCAGTGCAGACAAATTAGTTTTTACTATTTTCCGCGAATCGCTTTCAATACGTTGGCCATCTCAATTGCGCCAACTGCAGCTTCTTCGCCTTTGTTTCCAGCACCCGGGCCAGAGCGTTCCACGGCTTGTTCTATGTTTTCAACAGTAAGCACGGCGAAACCAATTGGCATACCAGTTTCCAACTGAATCTGGGCGATGGAGTCGGCAACAGGGCCGGCAACATATTCGAAGTGTGCGGTCTCGCCACGAATAACTGCGCCAAGTGTTACAAGCGTGTCGTAGCGGCCAGTAAATGCCATTGCCTTTGTCGTTACAGGAATTTCGTATGCACCTGGAACCCATGCGATGTCAATGTCAGATTCGGCAACGCCATGGCTTGCGAGTCCGCGCTTTGCGCCATCGAGTAGTGCGCTGACAATGAATTCATTGAATCGTGAGCACACAATTCCAACGCGCAGTCCTTTGCCGTCTTGTGATCCTTCAAATGTGGTCATGATGTTCTCCTTATTTTCCTGAAATGTCTGATGAGTCAAAAACGTGGCCCATGCGTTCACGTTTAGTGCGCAAATATGCTTCGTTTTCTGGTGTTGGATCAATACTGAGCGGAACCCGCTCCACAATGCTTAAGCCGTATCCAGCAATGCCGCCGTACTTGGCTGGGTTGTTGGTCATGAGGCGAAGTTCGCGAGCACCAAGGTCGGCGAGAATTTGCGCGCCGATTCCATATTCGCGACTGTCAACAGGAAGTCCAAGTTCGGTGTTGGCATCAACGGTGTCGAAGCCTTCGTCTTGCAACGAATACGCACGAATCTTGTGACCGATTCCGATGCCGCGTCCTTCATGGCCACGCAAGTACACCACAACACCTTTGCCGGCTGCATCAATCTGTTGCATGGCTGCAGCAAGTTGAGGTCCACAGTCGCAACGCTTGCTGCCAAACACGTCGCCTGTTAAACACTCACTGTGTACGCGAGTGAGCACAGGTGCACCGTCGCTTACATCACCCTTCACGAATGCAAGGTGCTCAATGCCGTCGATGGTGCTCTTGTAAGCAACACAGGTGAAGCCACCCCATTCGGTTGGAACTGTTGCAGATCCCACGCGCTCAACAAGGCGCTCATGATGACGACGGTATTCAACGAGGTCGGCAATAGAGGAGAGCAATAGGTTGTGCTCGGCGCAGAACTTGCGAAGGTCTGGCAAGCGCGACATGGTGCCATCATCATTTTGGATTTCACAAATGATTCCAGCAGGCTGCAGGCCAGCAAGGCGAGCAAGGTCTACGGCGGCTTCGGTGTGTCCGGCACGCTTCAACACTCCGCCTTCGCGGGCACGCAATGGAAAGATGTGTCCTGGACGAGCAAATGCCGAGTGAGAAACATTTGGGTCGGCAAGTCCGCGCAGTGTTGCTGCACGGTCTGCCGCTGAAATTCCCGTAGTCGTGCCTTCAAGCAGGTCGACCGAAATGGTGAAGGCCGTGCGATGACTTTCGGTGTTGTTGTCCACCATGAGAGGGAGTCGCAAGTCGTCGCAACGTTCGCCTGACAGTGGCGCAACGACAACACCCGAAGTGTGGCGCACAATGAACGCAATCTTTTCTGGAGTTGCGAATTGCGCGGCCATGATGAGGTCACCCTCGTTTTCACGGTCTTCGTCGTCCACCATGACGATCATTTCGCCACGAGCAATTGCCGCAACGACATCTTCAATTGGTGACATTTCAACTTGTTTGTTGCTCATTTGGGGGTCCTTTAGTTGAGATTTGGTTCGAGAATGATTTCAATATCGCCGTCAAGATTGGTGGTCGACACCACGCGTCCGCGCCACATGTCGGCCATGGTTGCTGCTGCTGGGCCTGCAAAAACTCCTGCGGCGTTATCGCCTCCAGCAATAACTGGTGCAATGTGCATGACGTATTGGTTTATGAGGCGTTCGCGATGAAACGATGCTGCAACTCGTGCACCACCTTCAACGAGCAACTGCACAACGCCTTCATTGCCAAGCGTGTCAAGTAGGTCGGGAAGTGTCCCGGTCCATTGCGTGCATGGATGAACCTTGGCTTGCGGATCAATGTTGCCAAGCACAATTCGACGTGGCGATGGACCGTGAACGTCGCGCACCGTAAGCGATGGGTTGTCTGCACGAACCGTGCCAGCACCTACAACAATTGCATCGCTTTCCGCACGTAGTTGGTGAACTCGCTTGCGCGCTGTTTCACCTGTGATCCATTGACTCGACCCATCGGCTGCTGCAATGCGACCGTCAATGGTGCTTGCCATCTTCAACACAACAAACGGTCGACCAGTCGCACGATGATGCAAATACGGGGCGAGCTGTTCGCGTACTTCGTGTTCAAGAACACCAACATCAACAGTGAGTCCAGCATTGCGAAGTTGTTGCACTCCACGTCCAGAAACTTTCGTGTCTGGATCGAGCGTGCCAACCACTACGCGGCTGATTCCTGCTTCAATAATTGCTGTGGTGCATGGGCCAGTGCGACCGGTGTGGCTACATGGTTCAAGCGTTGAATACAGCGTTGCGCCAACAGCATTTTTCCTGCAGCACTCAGCGCTACGACTTCGGCGTGCGCATTTCCGGGCTCAAGCGTTGAACCCGTAAACACTTCGCCATTTGGCGAAACAACAACAGCACCAACCCATGGGTTTGGTCG
>JBEAOI010000067.1:0-2562 GCA_041165005.1 Actinomycetota bacterium | reverse complement strand
CTACGTGGCGACGAGCCGGCAGATGCAGTGCGTGCTGCTGCTCACGAAGACATCAACATGATCACCGTATTGCCAGCATCAAATGAACCTGGTTTGCAAGTACTCGATCTAAACGGGAAGTGGCACGACGTGCCATGTGATCCGGGCAGCGTGGCAATCAACGCTGGTGACATGTTGGACTATGTAACAAATGGGTATTACCCAAGCACCACACATCGTGTGAATAACCCTGTTGGTGAAGCCGCAAAGCGCGCGCGCATTTCAACTCCGTTGTTCTTGCACCCAGCAGATGACGTGTTGATTGCTGAAAACAAAACTGCCTTTGAGTTCTTGCGAGATCGAATCAAGCAGATTTCCGGCGTTGAACTTCAGAAATAGAAGTAATCATGGCATCTCAAATTGACGTGTTGAACCCTGCGACGGGGCTTTCAATTGGCACAGTTGACAACGCATCAATCGCAGATTGCTTGAACGCGGTAGACATGGCCCACGATGCCTTTGTGCCGTGGAAGAACACGGCGCCACGCGTGCGCGCAGAAATTCTGCGCAAGGCATTTGACATCATGATCGCTGAACAGGAAGAACTTGCTCGAACGATCACGCTGGAGATGGGCAAAGTGCTGAGTGATGCGCGTGCCGAAGTTGCCTATGCGGCTGAGTTTTTCCGCTGGTTTAGCGAAGAAGCAGTTCGTATTGACGGTGATTACCGCCGTGCACCGAGTGGCTCAAATTGGTTGCTCGTATCGCGTCAGCCAGTTGGAGTTGCGTTGCTCGCTACGCCATGGAATTTTCCAGCAGCAATGGCAACTCGAAAAATTGGTCCTGCACTTGCTGCGGGTTGCACTGTTGTCTTAAAGCCCGCTCACGATACGCCACTAACCGCCCTTGCAATTGCTGACATTCTGCGCCGTGCAGGAGTGCCAAATGGTGTTGTAAACGTTGTGGTTGCAGACCCGCCAGGCCCAGCCGTTGAAGCGATGTTGAACTCTGGCAAGGTGCGCAAACTCAGCTTCACAGGCTCGACTCGCGTGGGTTCTCTGCTGCTTGCTCAAGCAGCACAGCATGTTATTAACTGCAGTATGGAGCTAGGTGGTAATGCTCCGTTGATTGTGTGTGCAGACGCAGATATTGATGTTGCAGTAGACGGAGCGATGCTCGCAAAAATGCGCAATGGTGGTGCTGCTTGTACTGCTGCTAATCGGTTCTATGTTCACGAACATGCATTGTCTGAGTTCACCGACAAATTCACTGCACGTATGGCCGCGCTCAAACTTGGTGATGGATTGGACCCGTCAACCACACTTGGACCATTGGTGTCTCGCGCGCAGCAACAACGCGTGGCAGATGCGGTAGCCGGTGCGGTAAGTCGCGGAGCAAAAATACTGTGCGGCGGCGCGGCAAGTACCGATCCTGCATTCGGTTATCAGGCAACTGTGCTTGCAGAGGTTTCGCCGCATGACGAGATTTTGCAAGATGAAATTTTTGGTCCAGTAGCGGCACTGGTTTCGTATTCAGATGAGCAAGAGATGCTGTCACTTGCCAACAACGTCGAACACGGTCTAGTTGGTTACGTGTTTACGCGAGACGCAGCGCGAGGAATGCGCATTGCAGAAGCCTTGGAAACGGGAATGGTTGGGTTCAATCGCGGCCTGGTTTCAGACCCTTCTGCGCCATTTGGTGGAGTGAAAGCTTCAGGGATTGGCCGCGAAGGTGGCCACGACGGTCTAACTGCGTTTTTGGAAACGAAGTATGTTGCCGGCAACTGGTGAGCCGTTTTGCCTCGCCACGAATAATGCCACCCAGATAAAGAGAAACTGAAACGGCAAGCGAACCCACGACACCACCTGTTCTGCGGTTGATCGATCGCGCCAATCCCACACCATGAAAATGTTTGCAGGGTAGACAGCAATAAACAGTGCGACTGAAGCCAGGGCGCCAATCTTTCGATATTTGGGCATCAATACGGCAATTCCGATTGCGATTTCAGCAAGTCCACTGATGTATGTCCAGAAGCGTTCGCTCGGTGGCAACCATGGGGGAACAATGTCATCGAAGAAGACGGGGTTTGCGAAATGGGCGACGCCGGCGAGGAGAACAAAGACGCCGAGTGGGATCCAAAGTTTGTCGAGAAGTGATGAGCGATTCATGTAGATACCTTCGCATATGAATTCGCTGCGTACGAGGTATTCCACGCTTATGTTGAAATTTCTGGGACAATGGATCAACGCATTAGGGAGGCGCTGTGACCGACAGTATTGATGTCAAAACCAACTGGCTTGACCCGCAAACGCTGAATGATGTGCGCGGTCAAGTTCCTCTTGTGTACATAGACGCCGTGCCAGTGCGGGTCAATGACATGGGCGAAGTTACCCATGTGGGCATGTTGCTGCGCCAAGCACCAGACGGGTCGATCAGCCGCACGGTGGTGTCGGGACGGGTTCTCTTGGGCGAACGCATTCGTGAAGCAATCTTGCGTCACCTTGAAAAAGACTTAGGACCGCTTGCGTTGCCACGAGTGCCGTTAGAGCCGGCCCCATTCACGGTTGTTGAATACTTTCCCGA
>JBEAOI010000066.1:0-7768 GCA_041165005.1 Actinomycetota bacterium | reverse complement strand
AATTGATCAATGCGTGCTCCGCTGTGCACTGACACAGGTTCGCTTAACTTGAATGCATCTTTTCGGCGTGGAGCAATAAGCGCGGTCTTGGCAATGAGTTCTGTAATGGAAACGTGATTGCTGGTCGACTGCAACGGTCCAAGAAGTGCAACGGGTTCTCCGCTGACCGTGACCACAATGTTTTCGCCAGCACCTGCGCGCTGTACGAACTTGGCGGACTGTTCGCGAAGTTCGCGAATGCCCAGATGCCTTGCCGGAGTGGGCTTTGACTGTTTGGCCATAGGGACAGGCTAGGTCGCAACCCCCGAAATTGTGTACATAGGTGTACACACTTGAATTGGCGCGAGGGCTAGGGTTTGGGCAAGGATGTCTGCATGAACTTTGCATTCACAGAAGAACAAGAAGAACTCCGTAAAACAGTCCGTGCGTTTCTTGACTCCAAGTCGCCAGAAACTGCAGTGCGCGAGCAGATGGAAACCGAAACCGGTTTCGATCCAGCAGTGTGGTCGCAAATGGGCGAGCAGATGGGCCTTCAGGGATTGTCAATTCCGGAAGAGTTCGGTGGCTCCGGTTACAGCTTCATCGAACAAGGTGTAGTGCTTGAAGAAATGGGACGCGCATTGTTGTGCGCACCGTATTTCTCGACAGTTGTTCTTGCTGCAAACACGTTGTTGCTCAGCGGCGACGAGGCTGCGAAGAAGAAGTCATTGCCAGGAATTGCAAGTGGTGAATTCACCGCAACTCTTGCAACCACAGAACCTTCGGGTAAGTGGGACGAAAAGGGAATCACGATGGAAGCCAAGGGCAGTGGAAGTGATTTCACGCTGACCGGCACCAAGATGTTCGTGATCGACGGTCACACCGCAGATTTGATCATCGTTGCAGCTCGCACGGGCAAAGGTGTTTCGTTGTTCGCAGTAGACGGAAAAGCAAAGGGCCTTACCCGCACCGCTCTTTCCACCATGGACCAAACACGCAAGCAAGCAAAGTTGGAGTTCAATGCAACTCCAGGAACATTGATTGGCACCGAAGGCAAGGGCTGGGACGTGTTGAGCAAAGTATTCGATCTTGCTGCTGTTGCACTTGCTGCAGAGCAAGTTGGTGGCGCACAGAAGGTGCTTGAAATGGCAGTTGAGTACGCCAAGGTTCGCGTGCAGTTTGGTCGCCCAATTGGTTCGTTCCAAGCAATCAAGCACAAGTGCGCAGACATGTTGCTGGAAGTTGAATCAGCAAAGTCGGCCGCGTACTACGGCATGTGGTGTGCAGCAGAAATGAACGACGAACTTGCTTCGGTTGCTTCACTTGCGAAGGCTTATTGCTCAGAGGCGTATTTCCACGCTGCAGCTGAGAATATTCAGATCCATGGCGGTATCGGCTTTACCTGGGAACACCCAGCACACTTGTATTTCAAGCGTGCAAAGTCGAGCGAGTTGTTGTTCGGTGATCCTTCGTATCACCGTGAACTTCTTGCACAGCGCATTGGCATCTAAGTGAGAAACGCAGCATGTCTGCGATAACACTTCTTTTTGCAGCACTTTCTGCAGTTTCGACGTTTGTCATTGCTGCGGTTGTTATCGGTCGCGAAGCTCATCGTTTAGACGGTGTTGCTCCACGCGCGGTGTACGACCCGGATGAGGCAACGCGATACGTGGCAGACCATTTGCCAGCAGATACTCAGTCGCGCTTGACCTTTGATGAACTGCGCAAGTTACTGGTTTTGCACATGAGGTGGATGCATGACAAAGGCCTGCAGCCTGCGGACGTGATTGATCGAAAGCAAGACATTGATTCCACGCTTGTTGTCGGAGAAGAAACACTTACGGCGTACCTGATTGGTAAAGCCGAAGAGTCAAATATTGACGTGCTTGATGATGTTGATGTGGTGCACGTGGTGCGCGCACACCTTGATTATTTTGAAGCTATTGGGGCAGTTGGCCCGAGTGCTTCAACCAACGATCTCTGACCAAGCACGTTTTGCTTCCACACCGAGATGTAACGCTCGAGATGTGGATTGAAATACGGGTCATCATCTAACTTGTCGCGCCAACGCTTGCCGATTGACGCAACTTCAAACGGTCGTAGTTTTGGAGAGCGAGTTTTTGACTCAAAGTGATAGAGCTGCGCGTGGGGAGTCCAAATGATTCGGTATCCGGCATCGCGCAGCTTTAATCCAAAATCGACATCGTTGTAGTTGGATGGGAACAACGTGCACAGGCCGCCCACTTCAAGGAATGCGCTGCGCTTAATGAGCACACAAGCAGCAATAACTCCTGAAACCTCGCGTTGAACTCGCAGCATGTTCTGGGCACCCACATGTTGTGGAGAGCGATGTCTGTAGAGGTCGTAGGGGATTGGGTTCAAAATGTGTCCGGCACTTTGAATCAGGCCATCTTCGTACAGCAACATTGGCCCAGCCATGGCGACTTCTGGATCTTCGAGAAGGCCCATCAGCGTTTCAATGGCATCTGGTGAAATGAATTCGGTGTCGTCGTTCAGCAGCAAGATGTAGTCGCCGTCTGAGTTCACAACTCCGAGATTCACCTTTTCGGCGAAGTTGAACTCCTGGTCATATTCCACCACCTTGATCAAATTTGAGCCAGCATCAATGATTTCGCTGCGTGATTCTTCAGTAGTTTCCTTGTCCAAAACAGCAACAATTTCAAGATTTTTGTACGTGCAAGTGTTTCGAAGCGAACGTATGGCGTGTGCAGCCATGACGATGTTCTTGCCGCGAATTTCCTGCACGGTTCCCCGCGTAGGCACAATGACACTGATCTTTGGCTTGCGAGAGACGTGTCGGTTAACGCGTACAACTGGAACATTCTCATCAATGCTGCACTCGGCATTAATTCCTGTTCGTGTGCAATGCTCGGTCACCGCATCAAGGCTTGCAGCGGGTTCAATGCGGTCCTGTGTAGATACGCACAACACATCGGCAATTCGGACGGCATTCTTGCTGTGCTCAGAAAGGCGTAGTGATCGGTCGTGGCTGTGCAGCTTGGAAAGAAATGTGGCACCACCCGCAGAGGCGGCGACGCGTGCTCGTACTGCAACCAAATCGCCAACATAGTTATGCGAACGAAGACGCTCGGGCGACCAGCCGGGGCGACGTACATTCGTGACTTCCTCGAACCGCGATGGCCGGCCGTGCGAAGAATCGCCATAGATGAAATCGATACCTGGCTGCTCGGTCAGTTTCTGATCAATTATTGCTAGGGCGTTTGGAGACAGTTCGTCACCCGCACGTAGAAACACCACAACAGCATGTTCGATAACCACGACGTCACTTCGTGCAATCACGATTGAGCTGGTGCGCATCTTTCGTGTTCGCGTGACACGTTCATGATCCAGAGATGATTCGCTAATGATCCAATGATTTGGAACAATGCTGCTTTCACGTAGCGACTTAGCGGTCTTGCGAAGTTGACGAACCGAGCAATGAGCTCCGCTGGTTACAACAATGAATGAGTGCCTCAAGATGCTGCCTTCTTTACCGCGAAGCGAACCCAGCGTGGGGCATGGCGATAGGCGAAACGGACCGGACGTAACCAGCCTTGGTGCACCCAATCAATTTGCTGCGAAGCCTGGCTTTCGCGCGCAAAGGACTTGCTGAAGTGGTAGTCCTCCATCGAGGCATCCTTGCCGTACTTGGCAGCCACACGCAGTTCTGCGCGGGCACCAAATTCGGCGTCTCGAGCGACAAGTTCTTCTAGTTTTGCGTTCACCGCAGGATCGTGTGACAACGCCATACACCTAAGCCTAATGATCGCGAAAAGTCCTAGATCATCATGTTCAGTTGACTAACAATTCTCTGTGCGAGCGCGGTGTCGCCAGATGATGTCCAATTCAACTCTGTGGATTGCTTTCTGCCGGTTGCTAGCGCGGTAAACACGGTGCTGTCCATTGCTATTTCACACAGCAGATTCGCCGGAGCAGTGGAAACGAAGTTTGCACGGCCATCCGTTACTGAAATAAAAATCGTGCGTTGCACCGCACCAGAAATAGTGATTGATACTGACTCGCCCTCTGGGGTAGCCGCGCGCTTACCAACAACAATTGGAAGAGTGCGGATGAGCCGATCAATGGTGTGTTCTGCACAAAGTCCACCGTGATTACCGGAAAGATTCAAAGCACGACGAATATCTTGATCGTGAATCCATAGGTCGAGAATGCGAATGTCGAGGAAGTCTCCAAGAGTTCCCGGACCTGTCGGCATCATCATTGGTTTGGCGAAGTATTCTGCATCGGCCGTTTGAAGTTGCTGTGCGCGCTCTGCTGCAGTTGCTTTCCACTCGGCAAACACGTCGCTTCCTGAATGCGAACGTCGCACATCAATTTCATGTTCGTTATGTTCGCCGATTGGGTTCTTGATGTAGTCGTACTTAGGTGACTTGTGCGTTGTCGGTGGTTTGCCAAGCAACATGTTTTCAATTCCAATGAGGTGCGAAATGTTGTCCTGCACACTCCAGC
Source organism: Actinomycetota bacterium (assembly GCA_041165005.1). GTDB lineage: Bacteria > Actinomycetota > Acidimicrobiia > Acidimicrobiales > Ilumatobacteraceae > UBA3006. Next base: position 3,298 of record JBEAOI010000066.1, on the reverse strand, counting down.
CCGGGCAGTCAGTTGCTGTCTTCCATTGTTGTTCAGTGAGTGGCTCGCAAAGTTCGGTCAATGCATCCATTGCTTGAATGGTTAGAGAAACTTTTTGCTCAATGCTCATGTGTGCCTCACAGTGCTGGGTTTTGGACAGTCTTCCATTCGCGTGCCTTGAGATACGGGTTGAAGACATTTCCGATGTGTTCAAGGTCTGCTTGGGTCTTTGGTGTCTTGATTTCGTAGAGGCCGGGGAAGTGTGCATACGACACCGTCAGGTTCCATAGTTCCATCGCATCGCTTCCTTCTGGTGCTGGAACAACAACCGGTCCAAATACCGCACGGCCGGTTGCAAACTTCAGAATTGGTACGCCAAACCCTCCGAGTTCCTTCACAGCAAATTCATGATCGTTGCGAACATCGTCATGCGTGCTTGCATCGGCCAATGCGTCGCTCCACGCATTCAACGGCGCACCAATGTCTGCAAGCAGTTGCAGTGCGGTTTCTTCTTCGTATGGTCGTCGACCTTGAATGTGTAATGCGTTACCAATTGCTTCGTACCACTTGTCGCATAAATTCATATCAATGCGACGAAGCCACGCGCCGATGCGCATAGGTGTCCAACCGAATGAAACTTCGCGCTCCCATGGGTGTTTTTTGCCTTCAAGTCGGTTGGTCTCTTCAAGGCTAAAAAACTTCCAGTTGATATTGATGCCGTTTTGGGATCGCACATTGCGAATCCACAGCGACGTTTGGTGAGCCCATGGGCACATGGGGTCAAAATAGAAGTCCACTGCTGAAACTGACTTCGGGGTGTGCTTCGAGGTCGTCATGGTCTCAGACTAGATTTAGTTGGTATGAAACGTCCTAGTCGGTTTGAGCACACACGATTCCTTGGCGATAAGCGCACCCAATTGGTGTACGACCTTGACGAATGGACCGACGAAGATGTCGTCAATGAGATCTCGGAGAGTGGCGTGGGCCTGTGCTTTGCTCCAGACACGTTGGCTGAAGCACGAAATCGCGGCTACACCTTGGCCGCGCCTGGCGTCACGCGTCGCCACCTTAAGCCACGCGCATAAGTTGTGAGCGCAACAGAAAGCGCTTCTCAAATGAATGGCTCGTTCCTTTCGGGCGGGTTAAACCTTGCGCGCTATTTAGTGCAACCGACCGGCAAAACCGGTGCGCTGCCAGCCATGGTGCTGTGTCACGGATATCCGAGTGGAGGAATTGACGCGCGACATTCTGCTGGAACTTTTTCCGAACTCTGTGATCGTGTTGCTAACGAACTTGGTTGGACAGCAATGACGTTTACCTTCCGTGGGTGTGCAACCAGTGAAGGCGATTTTTCAATGCAAGGTTGGATTGATGACTTGCGCGCAGCAATCACACATGTTGTTGCCGAATCGTCACCGAGTGGCATTTGGCTTGTGGGAAACAACACGGGTGGGTCGCTTGCATTGTGCGTTGCAGCAGACGACCCGCGTGTAAATGGTTGCGCGTTGCTTGGTGCACGCGCCGACTTTGATGACTGGGCAGAACAGCCGCGTCGCTTCCTTGAACACTCGCGCGAGATCGGGGCAATTCGTCGTCCGAGTTTCCCACCTTCGGTTGAAGAGTGGGGTCGTGAGCTTCGCCGCTTTCGACCAACGGATGCGGCTCGTCGGTTTGCTCCGCGACCGTTGTTCTTAATGCACGGGCAAGATGATGACATTGTGCCAACTGCAGATTCACGAGTGTTGGCACAGGCTCATGGGGCTGCGGAATTGCAAATCATTTCTGGCGCTGGGCACCGACTGCGTCATGATCCGCGAGCGATGGCCATATTGCTTGGCTGGCTGGATCGTCAGCGCACTCTCGCAGCAATGTAGTTAGTTGTTCTCGGCCTTACTGTGCCAGTTCCACGCGCTCGAAATAATGTCGCGTAAATCATGTGTTGCTTTCCAACCAAGTAATGCGCGAACCAACGTTGGATCTGCAAATACAGCAGTTGGGTCGCCGGTGCGTCGCTGCGTGATGACATGAGGAACTTTTCTGCCACTTACTTGCTCGGCGATATCTAGAACCTCAAGCACTGATGTTCCTTTGCCGGTGCCAACGTTGCACGCGAGGCTCTTTCCACCAGTTGCTAAATAGTCAAGAGCCTTTATATGTGCGTCGGCAAGGTCTTCAACATGGATGTAGTCGCGAATGCATGTGCCATCTGGAGTTGGGTAGTCGTTGCCAAAAACATTGAGAGGACCGCTAAAGCCGAGAATGGCTTTCATTACAAGTGGCACCAAATTCTGTGACATTGACCAGTCTTCGCCGATGCTCGCGTCTGAACTGGCACCCGCAGCATTGAAATATCGAAGGCTGACAGTGCGCATACCGATGGCCTCACAGCTTGACAAGAACCGCTCCATCACCGCTTTGGTTTCTGCGTACACGCTTTCTGGTTGCATTGTGGCGTCTTCGGTAACGGGAACCGAGCTTGGGTTTCCATACACCGCAGCGGAAGACGAAAACACCAATCGTTCAACTCCGTTGGCGAGCAAAGCGCGCACAAGATTGATAGTTCCCGCAACGTTGTTGTTGTAATAGCGAAGCGGTTGCTCCATTGATTCGCCGACAGCTTTGTAGGCCGCAAAGTGAACAACTTCGTCAATGTTGTGTTTCTTGCAGATCTTTTCGATCAGCTTTTCATCAGAGATGTTGCCCTCAAAAAATGGGACGGATCCGATTCGGCTTTTTGTTCCTAATTCAAGGGAGTCAAGCACCACGACTTCGCGTTGCTGTTGTGCCAACAGGCGCACGGTGTGTGAACCGATGTACCCAGCACCACCAGTAACGAGAACAGCCATGCACTAACCCTAACGACTATTGGTTAACGCTTCGGGCGGTCTTTTTTATCGAGGTCGTTTGCGCGTTGCATTTGTTTGTAGGCACGCACCTTCAACAAGGTTGCAGCCGAATAAATGTCGGCAACAGAACGGGGCTGGTTGTCGCTGAATTCACCAGCTTTGACTTTCCATCCCTTTGGTCGGATGCCAAAACGTTTGCCAAGCAATGCAATAAAAATTTCAGTTTTCTCTTCGCCGTAACCCGGAAGTTTTCGAAGTCGCGCCCGAAGTTCTTCAGCGTCTTCGACGTCTTTCCAGATGTTCTCCGCCTTGCCTTTGTATTCAGTAGCGATGATGGTGCTCATGTCGTAGATACGTTTTGCCATGCTGGCAGGGAAGCGATGGATCGCCGGCTTGGTGCAACACATCGTGACGAACTCATCCGCATCCATCGCGGCAATCTTCTTCGCGTCGCAATGTCCAATGCGCTGCTT
>JBEAOI010000065.1:0-2836 GCA_041165005.1 Actinomycetota bacterium | reverse complement strand
TGCATTCCGTTTGTTTGACCGCGTGGCGCCAGAAAGCGTTGCGTGGTTGCGAGTCATTGCAGCTTCATTAATTCTGATCATCTTTTCGGCACCACGACTGATTCGTCAAGGCAAGTGGTCGAGAAGCGAACTTATCTCTGCAGCAGCGTTTGGCATTTCTGTTGCGCTCATGAACCTGACGTTCTACTTGGCTATTGATCGGCTGGATTTAGGCAAAGGTGTGGCCATTGAATTCATTGGTCCAATATGTGTTGCTGCTTTTCAAACAAAGACGCGCCGTAACGCTCTTGCGCTCGCCCTGGCAACCATTGGTGTGCTCATTCTTTCGGGATTCGAACTTGGCAATGAACCGCTTGGTCTGTTGTTTATCTTTCTCGCCTCTGCATGTTGGGGTGCATACATTGTGATCGGCTCAAAAGTTGCACAACTCAACAGAGGTGTTTCAGGACTTGGCGTAGGGCTAGCAATTGGTGCTGTTGTTATTGCTCCATTTGGAGCAGCAAACAGTGGTCCCGCGTGGAGTTCACCATCAATACTTTTTGCATGTGTTTTGGTTGGGTTGTTTTCAAATGCGCTTGGCTACGGAATTGAACAATCCATCATGCGCAAGATTCCTGTACGTAGATTTTCGGTTTTGCTCGCACTACTTCCGGTGACTGCAGTGGTGTTTGGATTTCTCTTTCTTGATCAGACTCCCACACTGATTGATTTGCTTGGGATGTCCCTCGTACTTATTGGCGTGGTCGTACAACAAAGAGATGTACTTCCCGCAGCCAGCGAAACCGCATAAATAGCGCTCAAGGGTGACCTCACCCTGCCGATACCTATCGGTAGACTGAACAGAAGCCATTGAGGAGATTTCTCACTATGCGCGTCCCCCACAAAATTTCTGCAGTTCTTTGCGTACTCGTAAGTAGTGCCACTCTGATGTCGACCTTTGTCGCACCGGTTCAGGCTGAAGACGGTCAGTTGCCGATTGCCATTCAAATTGACGGCCGCGGATATGGCCACGGACGCGGAATGAGCCAGTACGGCTCGTATGGATACGCCACGGTGTATGGCTGGTCGTGGGACGCAATTCTCAATTTCTACTACGGCGGCGCAACAGGAAACACCCTCGGCTCACTCGCCAACCCTGACCAAGAAATGACCACCTGGTTGAGCGCAATGAACAATGCACAAACGGCTGTTATTTCCGATGGCAACAATGCCGTGTTTCTGCAAGACCCAACTCCTGGTCGAACTTGGGGCTCGCTTGTTGCCCGTGAAGTTGCTAACCGCGTGTATCGCGTATGGGGAACACAAGAACGTCGCTGCGCAACTTCTGGCGCAGACCCTGGCTCTGAAGGTTTCACACTGATTGGCGATGTGCAAAACGTTGCATCGTTTACCACCACAGTTGGCGCCGACCCAGCAGCAGCCCCAACGCAACTCATCGGTTTATGCGAGCCACGAGTTGGCTCAACACGTTTCAAAATTCGTTACTACCGCGGCGAAATTCGCGCTGTGAATAATTCGCGCGGCGAAAATCGCACTATCAACGCAACGTCAATTGAAAGCTACTTACGTGGCGTGGTGCCTCGTGAGTCTCCTGCCGAATGGGGTGCTGCAGCAGGCGGTGCTGGAATGAATGCATTGCGCGCACAGTCGGTAGCCGCTCGCTCGTATGCAGCAACAGAGAACAGATATGCAGGTCTTGCACGCACATGCGACTCGCAAGACTGTCAGGTGTATGGCGGCGCCCTGTTGCGCGAATCCATTAACGCCAACCCCACACCACTCGAACACCCCTACACCGACCAGGCGATTGCAGAAACAGCCAGTGTTGTGGTGATGACGCCAAAAGGCCTGCCAGCGCGCACCGAATTCACCTCCAGTAATGGCGGTCGAACTGCTGGCGGCACCTTCCCTGCTCAGGCAGACCCCGGCGACTTGGCAAGCGACCCTGTGAACTCGCTACTGGTGTGGACACGCGTGTTTTCTGCAGCCGCGATTCAAGCAAAGTACCCATCGGTTGGCACGCTGACTTCGGTGGTGACAAACCATGACGGTCTTGGTGGCGATTGGAATGGATACGCCACCAGCGTCACCATTAACGGCACTGCAGGAAGCGTGACCGTAACTGGATGGGCGTTTAAGACCACGTTCGATATTCCTGCGCCGTGGTTTGAAACGACAAGTGTCGTTGGTGCTCCATTTGATGCAGCACCCGTTGGATCATTCCTGTTCATAGGTGATTCAGTCGGTGAAAGCATGAGAGCAGAGTTCAACGCAATCGTGACTCCGTCGTATCCGTCCATGAATTACCAAGCACTGTCCAATCGCTGCATGGTTGGACCAAGCTGCGTAGCCGCTGCAATTGGACTTCCTGATGCGCCAGCAGTGATCAATTCACTCACACCTGAGCAGTATCCAAACATTGCCATTATTCAGTTGGGCTACAACGACGACCCAAACACCTTGCAAGCAGACGTTGACCAAGTGGTGAACGCTCTAAATGCTCGTGGCATACAACGCGTGGTGTTTATCAACCTGTCAACGCGGCGCACATCGCGCAACTACGCGCTTTCGAATGCCGTACTTGCCAACGCTGCAACGAGTTACCCAAACGTGTCGGTACTGGATTGGAATGCGGCAAGCAGCGACCCTTCACAGAACCGATGGTTTAGAGATGACGTGCACCTAACGAACACTGGTCGTGCACAATTTGCATTATTCATTCGCAATCAACTCGACGCACTACGCGCCAATGGCTTGATTGCCAGCGGCACAGCAACCATTGTTCCACTTGGTGTGCCGATGGCACGCGGAGATCGCGGCGACAACGTGAGGTTGT
>JBEAOI010000064.1:0-11008 GCA_041165005.1 Actinomycetota bacterium | reverse complement strand
GGCGTTTTGGCGGGACCTGCGTAATAGACGCAGTGGTCTTTCATGTATTGCGGAAGCCCATTGCCTGCATCGAGGCGCTCTTTGATTTTGGCGTGGGCTATGTCGCGAGCAACCACCATTGGGCCCGTCAGCATGACCCGCGTTTTCACGGGGTACTTCGACAAAGTGTCACGAATTTCCGACATCGGCAAATTGAGGTCGATTGCGACAACTTCGGTTGCTAAATGTTCTTCGGTGATTTCTGGAAGAAAACGAGCAGGATCAGTTTCTAGTTGCTCTAAGAAGATGCCTTTGCTGTTGATCTTGCCAAGCGCCTGGCGGTCGGCGCTACAACTTACGGCCATGGCAACAGGGCAGCTCGCGCCGTGGCGAGGAAGGCGAATTACGCGTACATCGTGGCAGAAGTACTTGCCGCCAAATTGTGCACCGATTCCGGTCTGCTGCGACAACGTGAGCATTTTCTGCTCGAGGTCGAGATCGCGGAACGCGTGACCCAGTTTGCTGCCCGAAGTTGGTAACGAATCAAGGTAGTGAGCGCTCGCGAGTTTCGCAGTCTCGACAGCGTTCTCTGCTGAAGTTCCACCGATAACAATTGCAAGGTGATACGGAGGGCACGCTGCAGTGCCGAGTGTTTTCATTTTCTCAAACGCCCACGGCAACAACGATTTTTCATTCAGGAGTGCTTTGGTCTCTTGGAACAAATAACTCTTGTTTGCCGAACCTCCACCTTTAGCCATAAACAAGAACTTGTATTCATCGCCGTCGACAGATGAAATCTTGATTTCTGCAGGAAGGTTGGTGTTGGTGTTCACCTCTTCGTACATCGAAAGCGGAGCAAGTTGGCTGTAGCGAAGGTTGCTGGTGAGATACGTGTTGTAGATGCCACGTGAAATTGCCTCTTCGTCACCACCGCCAGTAAACACGAACTGACCTTTTTTGCCTTTCACAATTGCTGTGCCCGTGTCTTGGCACATTGGCAACACGCCACCTGCAGCGATGCTTGCATTCTTCAGCAAATCGAGCGCTACGAACCGATCGTTATCGCTCGCTTCTGGGTCAACCATGATGTTGGCGAGCTGTTGCAAGTGGCTTGCGCGCAACAGGTGAGCAATGTCGCGCATGGCGTGCTCGGTGAGCATAACGATTGCTGCTGGATCAACCTTTAAAAACGTTCCTTCGCTAGTTTCAAAAGTGGAAACACCTTCGTTGCCTAAGAAGCGGTATTGCGTGTCATCTGCACCAAGAGGGAGCAGCTCCGAAAATTCAAAAGGTGCTGGCGTTGGCTTAGCCATTACGCGAGTGCCGGTGAGCCCTTGAAGGTACCTGGGTCGCCAGCAGCAGGAATCAATGGACGCGACCACTTCACGGTGTCGGCAATGTAATCAGACACTTCGCGCCACGACTTTGGACTCCAACCCTGAGCACACTGTGGCACGGTTCCATCAGACTGAATAAAGACGAATGCAGGAAGTTCGGTGAGTCCAAGTTGCTTCACGAGCACGCGGTCTGGATCGGTGAACGTGAGAAACTGATCGGCGAGTGGTCCAAGGAACTTCTTGGCATCGGCTTCAGATGATGTGACAACAAAGTTGACTCGTGTCGCTGCGCCAGAGAACTCATGCAGGATTCGTCCAGCGGTCTTCAAGATCCATGAACTTTCGTTGGTGTACGGATCGATGACGATGGAGGTGAGATGGAATGTGGTCAGCCATTCACGCAAAGGACGAGCCTCGCCGTTAAGGGGTTTGAGTGAAGTGTCGAGAGAAGGTGCGTTTGCCACAGGATGAGACGGTAGCAAGTTAGAGCACTAGCGTCTCAACAATGCACCCGATTGAGCACCTGCGGTATGTGGCGCGTGCCACTGGAGCCGACCCGGTGGCACTGGTAAGCGAGACAGCACAAGCGCTATTTGGCTTGCATATGGAGCCGGCTGGCTTGGTTTTGGCTGCGCGAAGAATCGTGGAACGACACCCAACATGTGCGCCGCTGTGGTGGCTGTGCGCTCAGGCGTTATCTGCACTGGACCCGTTTGAACGACTGTATGAACTGGAATCCGAGATCGACAAAGACGCAACGACCGACCATCTGCTTGAGTACATGAGCGAGGTGCAAACGGTGTGCATTGTTGGCTGGAGTCCAACTGCACTTGAAGCCTTGGTGCAACGTGGTGAGTGCAAGGCTTTCGTACTTGATTCATTCGGATCTGCTGACAGCGCAGTGAATGCACTTGAGCGCGTTCAAGTGGAAGCTGAAAGCGTGTCGATTGAACACGCAGCGAGAGCAATCGAGATGTGCGACCTAGTGGTGCTCGATGCACTCGGCTGTGGTCCAGACGAATTCTTAATGACATCTGGTTCGCATGGTGTTGCGGCGCTTGCATACGTTGCACAAAAACCTGCAGTTGTTACTGCTCGACGTGGGACGCGACTGCCGGCCGAATTATGGGAGTCCATGAAGTCACGTAACTTTGATGCGCAACGACCGTGGCGCACCGAGGTAGACGTTGTTCCGCGAGAACTACTACGCGCTGTCGTTGGTCCGCAGGGAATCGTGGATGCCTCGCTGTCGGTAGTGGCTGAATGTGCCCCTACGACCGAGATGCTCGTGCGCAGTGCGATGTAACCTGTAAACCATGTCAGCACGCTCACGTAACCTTCCTCGCCGTTCATGCCTGTCCATTCCAGGCTCATCAGAAAAAATGTTGGGCAAGGGTCCGGGAATTCCTGCCGACATGGTGTTCCTCGATCTTGAAGACGCGGTTGCTCCAAAGGAAAAAGAAGCATCACGCGCGAAGATCGCCGCTGCAATTCGCGGCAACGACTGGGGCGACAAGGTGTTGTGCGTTCGAGTGAACGACTGGAGCACCAAGTGGACCGCCTTCGACATTATTGAAGTTGTTGGCAACGCGGGTGAGCGACTAGATGAAATCATGTTGCCAAAGGTCGAGTCTGCAGCGCAGATCGTGGCAACTGACATGTTGCTTCGCCAAGTAGAGATTTCAGCAGGTTTGCCAATTGGCCATATCGGTATCGAGGCACAAATTGAAACTGCTCGCGGGCTCATCAACGTAGAAGAGATTTGCGCCGCAAGCCCACGACTCGAAACCATCATCTTTGGACCAGCCGACTTTGCAGCAAGTATGGAAATGCCAGTGCTCACAGGTGGCGTGAAGATTGACGAATACCCAGGCGATCACTTCCACTACGTGTACAACAAGATTTTGATGGCGGGACGAGCAAACGGTTTGCAAGTAATTGATGGACCGTTCTTGCACGTACGCGACAGCGACGCGCTTCGCGAGTACAGCATGCGTTCACGCATTCTTGGATACGACGGCAAGTGGGCATTGCACCCAGATCAAGTAACCGTCTTGAACGACGTGTTCTCACCAACACAAGAACAGTTCGACAAAGCTTGGTCGATTATCGATGCCTACAAAGAAGCCACTGAAGGCGAAGGCAAAGGCGCAGTGATGTTCGGCAACGAAATGATTGACGAAGCCAGTCGCAAGATGGCGTTGAAATTCATCTCGCGTGGCGAGCGTGCAGGTCGCAAGCGTTCACCACAAGCGTGACCAAACGTTTCGACGCAATTCTGTTTGATGCTGGTGGCATCTTTCTACTGCCTGACCCCATATCACTAGGCGCAATCGTTCGCGCACATGGTGGCGATGGTTCAATTGAGCGGTTAATGCGCGCGCATTACGCAGGCATGGAGCGTTTAGACCATGTTGCGCGTGAAACGGCAAAAGAAACAATTGATGGTTTCAGTTGGGATCCGTATCGCGATGCCTATGTAGAGGCTGCAGGAATAACAGGTTCTGCTGCAATGGCTGCAAGCGAGCAGTTACGCAAAATGTTCTCGCCATTTTTGTGGCGATACCCAATTCTTGAATCTGCAGCTGCATTGTGGCAAATGCACTTGAAGGGTTTGCCAATCGGCATCGTGTCCAATGCCAGTGGTCAAGTTGAAGCAACACTTGCAAACCAGTGCATCTGCCAAGTGGGAACAGGTGCAGGAGTTCCAGTGCTCATCGTTACAGATTCACATGTCATTGGAACAGCCAAACCACACCCAGGAATCTTTCGCGATGCGCTTGCGGTCATGAACAATATGGGAATTGGCAACGACCGAATTGCCTACGTTGGTGATTCATACGTCAATGATGTAATCGGTGCGCGCAATGCAGGATTGCACCCGATTTTGCTAGATCCGTACGACGATCATGCACGCTATGACTGCGAGCGAATTAGCTCGCTACACGACTTGCTTGCGTTTATTTAACTGCTGACTCTTCAACCAAGCGGCGAGCAATCACTTTCAAGCACAACGTCTCGTCGGCGCCTTCAAAGATCGACAGCACGCGAGCATCAACGAAGAGTCGGCTTACTGAGTATTCCTCGGCGTAACCGAAACCGCCGTGAATTTGCATGGCTTCACGAGACACCCATTCGGCTGCCTTGCACACATACGCCTTCACCATGCTGGCTTCCATTTGGCCTTCGCCTTTACCCATCAACTTGGCAACGGTGTATGAAAACTGACGTGAAGCCTGGGTGATAACGGCCATTCGACCAAGCTTCACTTGAGTGAGTTGGTATTCAGCAATGTTGTGTCCAAATGCTTTGCGGTTGTTGGCGTATTCAACAGCCGATTCATATGAAGCCTGCATCACACCAACCGCACGTGCTGCCGTCTGCAAACGTCCGTTTTCGAATCCGCTCATTTGGTAGTAGAAACCCTTGCCCAAACCTGATTCTTCACCGATCAAATGGTCGGCAGGAACGAACCAGTTCTCAATTGCAATCTCGTAGCTGTGCATGCCGCGATAGCCAATGGTGTCAATTGGGCGACCTTCCATTTTTCCGCCACCAGGTTGCTTGAACATAAAGCCATGAGCTTCGCCTTGTGGTTTTGGAACGATGAACAAGCTGAGTCCACGATGTGTCTTGCTGCGATCTGGATCGGTTCGTGCAAGCAGCATCAACACGTTGGCGCGGGCGGCAAACGTGCACCAGGTTTTTACACCGTTGATGATGTAACCCTCGACGCCATCTTCGTTCGTGCCCTTCACCGCCATAGTGGTGAGGTTGGCAACGTCACTGCCGTAGTCAGGTTCGGTCACTGCAACTGCAGCCATGACTTCAGCGGATGCAAGCTTTGGCAACCACTCTTGCTTCTGTGCCTCGGTTCCACCGTTGACTAATGCGCGCGTGAGAATTTCTGGGCGAGTGATGAGTGAACCGCCGATGCCGAGTGATGCGCGTGACAGTTCTTCGGTTGCAATGCAGTTCGCCATGTATTCGCCATCGCCGCCCTCACTGAAACCGCCGTACTCGGATGGAACTGAAAGTCCGAATGCGCCAAGTTCAGCAAGACCAGAAATAATTTCTTCTGGAACGTCTGCGTTATGACGGTGTACATGCTCTGCGTGTGGAGCAATAACTTTCGTAGCAAAGCTGCGGAATGTGTCTTGCACCATTTCGAATTCATCTTCAAGGTGGCGAGGGCCTGCAACTGAAGCGAGCGATGCCAAAAACTCTGGCTCACGAAAAGCGGTCATGAAATCATGCGCTGCTGCAAGAGGGTTCGGTTCCACGCCCCACATCTCTTCACGACCAAGCAGGCGAGTGCTGACTTCGTGCAACATGTCGGCAACAAATGCACACGTGATGAGCGCTTCTGACTTACCTTTGCCGCCGTAGTCAATGAGCGAGCGAGCGGTCTCTACTGCAGCAGCAGAGTGCGCAAGATCGTATGCAAGCACTTGATGGACATCGGGTCCGCCTTGAGCTGCGAGCGTCCTCACGCCCTTTCCAACGACGCGTCGCGCCAAATCGATGACCTCGGCAGCACGTGTGAGATCTGGGGTTGGAGACGATGTTGGGGTTGCCATTTCGTAAACGCTAGTGAGCACTGGGCTACAGGGACTAACCCTGCAGGGGGTTGTCACCTACGATTTAGGGCATGTCGCGGCTGAGTGGGTTGAAATCTGCTTTCACCACAGCCAAGTGGGTGCTGTTCGCCGCGATTCTGTATTTCTTTGTCCTTCCTCTGATTCCTGGCTTCCGAAAAGCGGTTTCAGATCTCACACAAATCAAGCCTTCATTGCTGGTGCTAGGTCTTGGCCTCGAGTTTGCAGCGTTGTTCAGTTATTCGCTGTTGACCAAAGCGGCCCTCGCTGAACATGGCAATCAAGTCTCGGTACTTCGACTGTTTCGCATTCAGTTAAGTACTAAAGCTGTGGGCAACGTGTTGCCCGGTGGCAGCGCTGCAAGTACGGCACTCGGATATCGCATGCTTACTCTCTCTGGAGTTGCAGGCCCGGATGCTGGCTTTGCTCTGGCAACTGCCGGTCTTGGATCTGCAGTCATGCTCAATGTGATCTTGTGGTTTGGTCTCATTGTCTCAGCGGGACGCGGAGTGAACGCAGCGTATGGAACCGCTGCAATCATTGGAATCATTTTGATGCTCATTGCTGCAGCATTGATTTTTGGTCTCATTGACGGGCAGGGGAGAGCAGAACGATTTATTCGGTTGTGTGCTCGCAAGCTTCGATTGGACGAAGACCATGCAGCTGAAGTTCTGGAACACCTGGGTAATCGACTTCAAGGTTTGGCGTCAGAGCCAAAGCTTTTGACACGCGTGTTGGTGTGGGCGCTCGTGAACTGGCTGCTCGACATGCTTGCGCTATATGTATTTATTCGCGCATTCGGCGGCGATGTTGCTCCAGACGCATTGATTGTGTCATTTGGTCTTGCCAACATTTTGTCGGTCGTGCCAATTACTCCTGGCGGACTTGGAATTGTGGAAGGTATCTACATTCCAACTCTTGTTGGTTTTGGGCTTACTCGTAACGTCGCAACCGTTGGAGTGTTGTCGTACCGAATTGCTCAGTACTGGCTGCCAATTCTTGTTGGTGGATTCACTTACCTGTCGCTTCGTGTTGGGCCGTTCGCTATTGAACGGAAAGAGAAACTGCGGTCGCTTCGCAGAGTCACCAAACTTGCAACTGAACATCCAACAACTAAGTATGAATTTCTTGAGCAGTACGCACCGCGCGACCGCACGGGCCAGTTTCCGTTGCCTGAAACAAAGAACAGGTTTTTACTTGATGATGAGGATGAGGAGTAGTTTGTTGTTATGACCGTTCATGAGCGCCCGTTTGGAAGAGCACTAGAAGACTTCACTGTTGGCGATGTGTATCGCCACTGGCCAGGAAAAACCATTACTGAAGCAGATGATCATTTGTTTTGCATGATCACTATGAATCATCATCCACTGCATACCAATGACTGGTTTGCATCACAAAGTGTTCAAGGACGAAACGTGGTTGTGGGCAACCTGGTGTATTCGTTGGTGTTAGGTATGAGCGTTCCCGATGTAAGTGGCGCTGCAATTGCCAACCTTGAAGTGGAAACTTTGCAACACAAGTTCCCAACGTTTCATGGCGACACCATCCACGCCGAGACCCGAGTGCTTGATGTTCAGGAGTCGAAGTCAAAAAATGACCGCGGAGTGGTAACGGTAGAAACAAAAGGCTTCAATCAAGACGGCAAAGAAGTGTGCTATTTCCGCAGGCGAGTCATGGTGTGGAAGCGCGAATTCATGCCGAAGCGCGCTCGTCCGTACGACGGTCAAGACGTCTGGACAAACTAAGCATCATTGTTGACCCACTGTTGCAGTGGGGATTGCCACAGCTGCGAGATTTCCCGTGGCGCGCCACGAGGAATCGATGGCATGTGTTGGTGAGCGAAGTGATGTCGCAACAAACCCAAATTGATCGGGTTGTTCCGAAGTTTCAACTATTCATTCACGCATTTCCTTCGCCGCGTGAATGCGCAGATGCTCCACTTTCCGAACTGCTTACCATTTGGCAAGGCCTTGGATATCCGCGACGCTGTCGCAACTTGCATGAAGCCGCAAAGGTGATGGTGCGCGAACATGATGCGCAAGTACCAACAGATTTAGAACAGTTGCTTGCGCTTCCTGGAATTGGTGAATACACGGCACGTGCAGTGTTGGCATTTGCAGAACATGTTGATGTCGGAGTTGTTGACACCAATGTGACTCGAGTATTCGCACGCGTGATGAATAAGCCACTCGGCAAGCGTGAAACACAAATACTTGCGGACTCGATTGTTCCGATTGGTTTGTCGTGGGAATGGAATCAGGTGCTCATGGATTTTGGGGCAACATGTTGCGCGGCCCGTTCCCCACAATGCGAACGATGCCCAATAGCTGAATCGTGCGGTTGGCGGCTGCATGGTGGTGATGACCCTGCACCTGCATCTGCAGGAACGAGCAAGCCTCAGGCGCGCTTTGAAGGCTCCAATCGACAGGCACGGGGCAGGCTCATGAAAGCACTGGTATCTGGTGGGGTGATGCGAATCAAAGCCGAACAAGCCATGGGCTTGGTGAATCAACCCGAAAGAGCAGAAATAATTATTGAATCGCTACTTGCCGATCAGTTAATCGTTGAATCAAATGGCGTGTTGCAATTGCCGTTATGAAGCGTTGCTCGTAATCCAATTCACGATCAGTTTGTTTACTTTTGCAGGTTGCTCTAGTTGCAAAAAGTGACCAGCACCTTGAACAATTTCTACTCGCGCATTTGACGGCGCACGTGTTGCTGCGTCGCGAGCAACTTCGGCGCCAATGCAGCCATCATTTTCTCCGTGAAGGTAGAGCAGGGGTTGTGGCGGATTCTCACCTTGCGTCAAATTTTGTGCATCAGTCAAGGCTGGGTCTCTAAATCCGGCACCAAGAGTTGCGCGGTAGTAACCAAGAGTTGCTTCTAGGTGTTCTGGTGTAGCAATAGTTGCTTTGGCATTTGCGATGTCGTCGTGTGCTAAAAACCCTGGCGACCATTGGTCCCACAACATGTCAATGAATGCGAGATTGTTTGCGCCAACAACAAAGTTGGAAAGACCGTGTTGGAAAAAGAACATGTACCAACTGCGCTGCACTTGATTGAGGTTGGAAATAAACGCATTTCCCATTGCGCCCCATGGTGGAACAGACATTCCCACAACAGTTTTCCAACGAGCAGGTTCAAGAATTGCCGCGCCATAGACCGCAGGTGCACCCCAGTCGTGACCAATGATGACAGCGTCTGAATTGCCGCCAAGTTTTTCATGCAGCGCATTTGCGTCCGTTGCAAGCGCTGCAGTTTGGTATGCACCATTTTCAGGAATTGATGTTGGTGCGTAACCGCGCATGAATGGCGCGACTGCGCGATAACCAGCAGCTGCAAGTTCTGGAAGTAAATGTCGCCATGTGTGTGCAGAATCGGGGAAGCCATGTAGGCATAACGCCAGGGGTCCAGTTCCACATTCGAAATAGGTGAACGACAAGTTGTTTGCAGAAACTTCGTGCGTAGCAATGTTGTGCTGAGCGGTCATGCCCAAACCATAGTTGGGTAACATTGCGATGATGGAAGCCAACTTTGACAGTGCCAGGTTTCGACAGGTGCTTGGTCATCTACCAACTGGAGTTGTTGTTGTAACTGGCGTTGATTCAACAGGTGCACCTTCTGGAATCACCATTGGCAGTTTTGTATCGGTATCACTAGACCCACCACTAGTTGGGTTTTTCCCTGGCAATGCATCGCGCAGCTGGTCGCACATTGCGCAAGGGCAAGGCTTTTGCGCAAATGTATTGACGAATGAACAAGAAGAACTGTGTTGGCGTTTTGCGCGTGAACCAGAAGGTGGAATGTCAGCTCGATTTGATGGCCTTGATTGGACAAAGTCTCCAAGTGGAATGCCGGTACTCCCAGGTGCTCTTGCGGCAATTGACTGCAGTATTGAATCCGTTACTCCTGCCGGTGATCACAGTTTCGTGCTCGGACGGGTGAAACATCTTTCAGCAAACGAAACAGTTGGTGAGGCCATGGTCTTTTATCGTGGAAAAGTAACTGGCGTTACACCCGCATAATGAATGAACAAATTTTTTCGCTGAATTGGTGGATGTCGGCGACTGTTGGAGTGATATTTATCTTCGCTGGAGTGCAGAAATTTATTGCACGCGAGTTATGGCCAGCGCAAGCAAAGCGACTTGGAGCACCGTCGTTTGCAATTCCAACCGTTCCTTATGTTGAAGTGGTTCTGGGTTCATTGTTGATCGCAGGATTGGCGGCAAAAACCGTGCTCATCGCCTCGATCGTGGCGCTTTCAAGCTTCACTGTGTTGCTGGTACTTCGTTTGGCTGCAGGGGATAGACCACCGTGCGCGTGCTTGAGTTTTCGCTCCACAAAGCCGATTGGTTGGAGCAATATTGTGCGAAATTTTTTGATGCTCGCTCTCTTGGTTGCCGCGCTCATTCGTTAGCGTGCAACCGTGCGTGTGTGGATTGACCAAGACTTGTGTACGGGCGACGGCTTGTGTGTGGACCACTGTCCTGATGTCTTTGTACAACTAGAAGACGGAATTGCCTATGTCGCACAAGGTGGCGTGACGCTTAATGATCCGGGAAGTTCGGGAAGCCTCGCAGTTGTTGATGTAAAGAATCAAGTAGACGTGGTGAAAGCCGCGGAAGTGTGCCCAGGTGAATGCATATTCATCGAGATGGATGTACCACCGATTGCACAGTAGGTAGAGTGAACCTATGAAGTGGCGCCTTTCGGTTCACGGCGCAATTGTCGTTGTGGCAATGAGCGTTTCCTCTGTGGCTGTTGCACAGCCCCGCGCCGGTAACTCAGAGACGCTTGGTCAATTGACCACGATGCAGGTAGCAACCGAAAGAACTGCAGGATTTAGGCAGTCATTATTTACGGGTTCGGCAAATAGATCTGTACCCGTAATGAGCGTGGCAAATATTGTGACCATTCGTGAAGCCTGGGAGTCCGGTGCGTGGGCATGGAGCGCTTCGAAACGGAGAAGCTTTGTTAACGACCGAGCCGATGTCTCGGTTTTGGCATTGGTGCTTGCAAGTAGCTCGCAGCAACGTGGCGACAAAGACCCTGCTGGTTGGGTGCCGAACACAAATGCAAATACGTGTGCCTACT
>JBEAOI010000063.1:0-7758 GCA_041165005.1 Actinomycetota bacterium | reverse complement strand
CTCGCACACGACATTGCAGTGCATATTGCATTTGCTCGTCCGAAGTATTTGAAGAAGGACGATGTTCCAGCAGACGTCATTGCTGCCGAGCGCGCAACCCTTGAAACGGTTACACGCAACGAGGGCAAGCCAGAAGCAGCAATTGGCAAAATTGTGGATGGCCGCGTTCAGGGCTTCTTCAAAGACATTTGTTTGCTCGAACAGCCATACGCAAAGGACGACAAGCAGTCCGTTGCTCAGGTCATTGGCAAGTCCACCATCGTGCGTTATTCGCAGGTTGAGATCGGATAGTTGTAGATTTCGTACATGGCTGCACACCCAAAGGCTCGTTGGAATCGAATCGTTCTTAAGCTTTCAGGTGAGGCATTAGCCGAAAAATCCGGGTTCGGTCTCGACACTGATGTGTTGCATCAAGTTGCGACCGAACTGTACGAAACCAAACAAGAACTTGGCGTCGACATTGCGGTAGTCGTTGGTGGCGGAAACTTCTGGCGCGGCCTAAAAGGTGCTGGCCAAGGAATGGATCAAGCACAAGCCGACTACATGGGAATGCTGGCAACAGTCATGAACGGTCTTGCATTTCAAGATGCGCTCGAACGAGTTGGTCAACAGTCACGTGTGATGTCTGCAGTTGAAATGCCAAAAGTTGCTGAGCCGTACATTCGTCGTCGCGCAGAGCGTCACATGGAAAAAGGGCGAATCGTTATCTTGGCGGGTGGCACGGGTAACCCATTCTTTACGACCGATACGGCAGCCGCATTGCGAGCTGCTGAAATTTCGGCACAAGTGATTTTGAAGGGCACACACTCTGGCGTTGATGGTGTGTATACAGCAGATCCAAAAATTGATAAGACGGCCACCAAGTATTCAAATATTTCGTATCTCGAGGTCATTAACAAGGGTCTAAAAGTCATGGACAGCACGGCAATTACGTTCTGTCGTGACAACAACTTGCCAATCGTGGTATTCAACCTATTGCAGCGCGGAAACGTGAAGTCCATACTCATGGGTGAAGAAATAGGTACGCTGGTCGAGTGATTGAAGAGACTCTGCTGGACGCCATGGACAAAATGGCAAGAGCCTGTGACCACGTCCAGTCCCAGTTTTTAGGTGTCCGTACAGGCCGGGCAAATGCTTCCCTTGTTGAGCGCATTCCCGTGGAGTACTACGGAGCAACCGTTCCTTTGCAGCAGTTGGCAACCTTTCAGGTGCCAGAGGCGCGAATGCTGATCATTAAGCCTCATGATCGCGGATCAATTGCCGCAATTGAAAAGGGCATTCAAGCCAGTGATCTTGGGGTCTCCCCAGGAAACGATGGCGTGGTTATTCGTTTGTCGTTTCCCATGCTGACCGAAGAGCGTCGCAAGGAATACGTGAAGGTTGTGAAGAATATGGCCGAAGATGGTCGTATCGCGTTGCGTAACGTTCGTCGAGATGCGCGAAAAGTTCTGGAGACTGCAGAAAAAGATGGTGACATCTCTAAAGACGAACTAGATCGCGCCGAAAAAGAACTCGACAAGCTCACGCAAGAGCATGTCGACCAAATTGAAAAAGCATTTGTGCGTAAGGAACAAGAACTACTCGAAGTGTAAGGAGATCACTCATGGCTAATGACAATTACGGAAGCGATAACACGAACGATCCAACGATTGACTTTGGCGACGAGTTCGGAGTAGTTCGTTTTGGAAGTGACGACGACAGTGGTCCGGCGCTTTCCTTTGGCGGCAACGAGACCGAGCAACTTCCGCATTGGACCGAACCAGCAACTGGTGAGATTCCACGTTTCATGAAGCAAGACACCGAGGCTGCTCGTCGTCCGGCTGCAGAGATTGATGATGAAACTGATGTGTGGTCGGCATACAACGAGCCATCAACTGGTGCTCGCCGTCCGCCAGTAGACCTCACCGGCGGTTCACGCCGTTTCGAAACCACAACGCCGCCACCGGTTGAGCGTCCTCGCCGTGAAGGTCGCATTGTGATTGGTACTGACCCAACAGGAGAAACTCGTCGACCTGCTGCTCCACGTGATGCATCGGGAGCGCAAACTCGTCCAACTCAAGTCACTCGAGCAGGCCGTCCAACTCAAGGCGGTCGTCCAGTTGGTGGCCGACCAGGCGGAACTGGTTCCATTTCGCGTCCACCAGTTGGCGGTCGCGACTTGCCAACGGCAACGGCGGTTGGTGCGTTGTTGCTCGCTGCATTCATCGGCGCGTTGTTGCTCAGCCCAGCAGCAGTCATGATCATCGTCTTGGCTGCAATTGGTTTGGCTGCATTTGAGTTCTTTACCCAAATCACTCAGGCTGGCTACCGACCAATTTCCATTATTGGAATTGTTGGTTGCGTTGCATCACCTGCAGTTGCGTATTGGAAAGGTGACTCGGCAATACCGCTTGTATTGATGTTTGCCTTTGTTGCAACTTCGTTGGTGTTTGTCAGTGGCGACAGCGTTGAATCTGGACCAGTTCCAAACAGTGCTGCAACCATGATTGCGCTGTTGTGGATCGGTCTTTTGGGCTCATACGCAGGTCTCATCCTTCGCTGGTCAACACTTGGTGACGCATTCGCACATCGCGGAACCGACACTTTGTTCATCATTGTTGCTGGTGTCGTTGCCAACGACATTGCCGCATATTTCGTCGGCACCGCAATTGGTCGTCAACCGTTGCGCGAATGGATCAGCCCAAAGAAGTCGGTGGAAGGTGTAATCGGTGGAACCATCGGAACATTTGTCATCGTGGTGCTTGTCGGAATGCAGAGCACAACCTGGAGCACATTTGGCTCTTGGATTCTGCTGGCACTGGTGATCAGCATTATGGCCCCTCTTGGAGATCTCACCGAGTCGATGTTTAAGCGCAACCTTGACATCAAAGATTTTGGAACATTGTTGAGTGGACACGGCGGTGCGCTTGATCGCTTCGACAGCATGTTGTTTGTGTTGCCAGCCGTGTATTACCTCGGCATGGTTATCACGCCTTGGGCATAACTCGAGTAGCAATTGCCGGTTCGACCGGTTCTATTGGCACGCAAACGCTTGACTACATCGCGCAAAGCGAAGGCCAATTTGAAATCGTTGGCCTAGGAGTTGGCACGTCTGCGCAAGCCGTGATTGCACAAGCGCAACAATGGAAGCCAAAAGTGGTTGCTGTTGCAGATGAATCTGCGCGAAAAGAAGTTGCGCAAGCTTTGCCTGGAGTTGAAGTAGTCGCTGACCAATCGGCGCTTGCCGAACTTGCCGATGTGGTGGTGAATGGTGTGGTCGGTTTTGCAGGCTTGTCAGTCACCATGTCTACGCTTCAGCGAGGAAAACGGCTTGCGCTTGCAAACAAGGAAAGCCTCATTGCCGCAGGCCCAGTTGTGCAACCGCTTCGCAAGATTCCAGGGGCAGACATTGTTCCAGTGGATAGTGAGCACTGCGCAATCCATCAATGCTTAAGAAGTTCTATTGATAGTGGTCGCGAGGTCAATCGCTTATTGCTTACAGCAAGTGGTGGTCCGTTTCGAGGTCGCTCGAAAGAGTCGCTCGCCACGGTGACAGTGCAAGAAGCACTGAAGCACCCAACATGGTCAATGGGTCCAAAGATCACAGTCGATTCTTCAACCTTGATGAATAAAGGGCTTGAGGTCATTGAGGCGCACGAGTTGTTTGGCACCGATTTCGACAACATCGACGTTGTCGTGCATCCACAGTCAGTGGTGCATTCAATGGTGGAATTCAATGACGGGGCAGTGATTGCACAACTGTCGATGCCCGATATGCGTCTGCCGATTGCATATGCCTTGAGCTACCCGCATCGCGCAAATGTGCCGTTTGGATCAATCGATTGGTCATTGCTTGCACGACTTGATTTTGAAGTCCCCGACACGCAGACTTTTACTTGCCTGAACCTTGCATACCAAGCAGGACGCGCGGGCGGAACCGCACCAGCGTGGCTGAGCGCGGCAAACGAAGTTGCAGTGGAGGCGTTTCTGAACGGTCAAATTATGTGGTCAAGGATTCCTGAAGTGATTGATGCAACGATGCAGCAACACGACGGTCTTGTGCCAACAATTGTTGAGGACATTTTGCATGCTGATGCATTAGCGCGACGATTTGCGCTACAAGTGTTGTCTGCATGAGCAACGTCTATCGCAAATTTCGCGGGCAAATGGCTGCCGGTGGAGACACTCAGGATCTAGCTGAAGAGTCGAGCGGCAAAAACGGAGCGCTCTCGTTAGCGCTGCTTGCAGTGTTTTTTGTTTGGTTGGGTATGAACAACCCGTGGATGTTGGTCTTCGTTATTGGACTCATCGTTTCGATCTTTCTTCACGAGTTTGGTCATTACTGGACTGCACGCAAAACGGGCATGAAGGTGACGCAGTTTTACATGGGATTCGGTCCGCGCCTATGGAGCAGGAAGCGTGGCGAACTTGAATACGGTGTTCGCGCTATTCCACTTGGTGCTTTTGTTCGCATCATTGGCATGAGCAACTTGGACGATTGCGATCCTGCAGACGAAGACCGTTCATATCGCTCGAAGTCGTATCCGCGTCGATTGCTTGTCATCACTGCTGGTTCGCTCATGCATATGGTCATCGCCTTGACATTGTTTATCGGTGTGTATGCGGCTGCTGGTCGATTGGGTGAAACGGGGAGTGTGCGCATTGTGTACGCGCCTGTCAGTGGTTCTCCTGCAGCAGAAATCGGCCTGCGTGAAGGTGACGTGATTTCGGCAATCGATGGGCAGACATTGAAGTCGCGGGAAGATCTCGTTACCGCAATCACCAGCAATGCACCGGGCGATGTGATTGCGATTGACATTGAGCGTGATGGAGTGAAGCAATCTTTTGAAGCAACTTTGGCAGCCAACCCGACCGACGCAACGCGTGGCTATTTGGGTGTTGGCACCGAGTCAATGGACTACATCAAACAGTCGGTGCCGAGTGCATTCGTGTATGCGGTACGAGACGGCGCGCAGGCAATTGTTGGTTCGGTAAAGGCGCTTCCGCAGATATTCAATCCAGCAAATGCCATTAACAGTCTTCGTGACTCTGTGGCAGATCCGGCAACGCGACCAAGCACGATTGTCGGAGCAAGTCAGGTTGGCGGTGAGGCAGGTGAGCGCGACGGCCTGAAGGGTGTGCTCATGATGCTCGCGTATGTCAACGTGTTTGTTGGTGTCTTCAACATGTTTCCTTCGTTGCCATTTGACGGAGGTCACGCTGCAGTTGCAACCTACGAGAGACTGCGCAGCCGAAACGGCGTGCGATATCGGGCCGATTTCGGCAAGATGATTCCGCTTGCAACAGCTGTTGTTGTGCTGTTGATTGTGATTACTTTTGCTGGTTTGTATCTAGACATCACACAACCCTTCGGGTAGTGGCACACTGGTAACCATGAGTTTTGAGCGCCGCCAGACGAAGCAGATTCATGTAGGCAAGGTGGCGGTTGGTGGTGGAGCGCCGATCAGCGTCCAGTCCATGACCACTACGAAAACCTCAGACGTTGAAGGCACCCTTCAGCAGATCTATGCGCTGGCCGCCGCTGGCTGCGACATTGTTCGCTGCACATGTAATGAAATTGAAGCCGCGGAAGGACTCGCACAAATCGTTCCACGTTCGCCGGTGCCGATCATCGCCGACATTCATCATCAATACAAGATGGCGCTTGCAGCACTTGAGGCTGGCGTTCACGGTTTGCGATTGAACCCTGGAAACATTCGCAAACCAGAACACATCAAAGCAGTGGCAATGGAAGCGCGTGATCGCAATGTGCCAATTCGTATTGGTGTCAACGGCGGCTCACTTGACCCTGCGTTGTATGAAAAGCATGGCGGATTAACAGCCGAAGCAATGGTCGAGTCTGCATTGCAAGAAATTGCCTATTTCCAAGAGGTTGATTTCGATCTCATCAAGATTTCGGTAAAGGCTTCAAACGTGCCACTAATGGTTGAGGCGTATCGCCAACTCAGCGCAGTTACCAATTATCCGTTGCACTTAGGCGTTACCGAAGCGGGTCCACTTCCAAACGGACTCATCAAAGCAACCGCAGGAATTGCGACGCTGTTGCTTGAGGGAATTGGTGACACCATTCGCTACAGCCTCACTGCAGATCCTGTGGAAGAAGCGCGTGCTGGTCGACAGTTGCTTGAGTCGCTCGGTTTGCGTGAGCGTAAGAACGTTGACCTCATTGCATGTCCAAGTTGCGGTCGCGCAGAGATCGACGTCATCGAAGTAGCCAATCGCGCGATGCGCGCATTTGAAGACAAGAAGATTCCACTGCAGATTGCGGTAATGGGTTGCGTAGTGAACGGCCCAGGAGAAGCGCGCGAAGCCGACTTGGGTATTGCCGCAGGAAACAAACGTGGCCACTTGTTTGTAAAGGGTCGCAACGTTGCAGTTGTTCCAGAGTCTGAAATGGTGGAAGCACTAGTTGATTGGGCAACGTATATTCACGAACACGGTGTTGATGCCGCAATCGCTCGCGTAGACACCACAATTGCCGAGCGCGAAGCCGCTAAAGACCGCAACGCATTGCTCGAAGAAAAAGGCGACGACGCCAATCATTCGACTGAAAAGATTGTGGAAATTCGCAAAACAATTTCCGGGAACTAAGTTTTTAGTGGGTTCCCCACGTGCGAAACACGGTTGCGTTGCCGCTGAGCATTATTGATTCACCATTTCGCATTACTGCTGCTTGACCAGCCTGCAGCGAAGTCGCATTGCCCGAAGTGCAAACCAAAATCTCAGCGTCATGTGTTGCGCGCAATTCATGTGTTCCCGAAACATCAATGCGCTGAGTGCCAAAGCGAGACGTAGTTACGGGGTATTGCCATACACCGTGGCTTACAGGTTCGGCTTCAATCAACGGTGATGCAATGGCGTTCATAGTGGCAACATGGAGAAACTCGTCAATATTGACGTTTTTCTGAGTAAACGCAGCGCGCACCACGTTGTCGGAAGAGGCCATCACTTCGAATCCGGTTCCACCTAAATATGCGTGCACGTTGCCAGCACCGAGGTACAACGCTTGACCAGGTTGCAATTTCACGTGATGCATGAGCAGTGCAACGAGGATTCCGCCATTGCCTGGATACATCGTGGCCAAACGACCGGCCCATGCAGGCATGTGTAGTGGTAGTTGATGGGGGCCGGTGGTGAGAGCCCAGCGAACGCATTCAGCAAGTCCATCGTCTGCAAGATGCTTACCTAGTTCGGTCCATCCAAAGCGATTGCACAGTTCAAGGTTTTCGCTGTCGCTACGAAAACCACAGATTGCTTCAAATGCCGACATGGCAATGAGTAGCTCGGGTTTAGCGGAAGCATCTCGATAGATGCGCAGAGGAGAGTCAAGCGAAATTCCAATTTCATTTTCTTGCTGGTATCCAGACTGCGCTTGTTCATCGGTTGGGTGCGTTTGCAGTGACAATGGTTTTGCTGCCGCAATGATCTTCACAAGAAACGACAACTCGCCGGCATAACTCGAGAGCGGTTGATTGCCGGTTTCGGTTTTCACGAGCGATGGGCCTGATCGATGGGTTCCAAACCACAACTCTGCCCATGGTTTTGCATCGGGTTCTACGCCGAGAAACTCGGGAATCGTTTGTTGATCGCCCCAGTCGTAATGCTGAACTACTCCACGGAGGAGTTGCATGGCGTTTTACTTCCCGCGAGCCTGCGCGACCAACTGTGGGCCGACTTGCGAAATTGGGGTTTCAATTGCAGTGCCAGCAAAACGGTCACGTACTTCAAGTGTTCCGTTGGCGACACCCCGACCTGCAA
>JBEAOI010000062.1:0-3711 GCA_041165005.1 Actinomycetota bacterium | reverse complement strand
AAGTTTTTGCTATTGACACCCCACCACCGACTGTCAGCGGATCGCTGCATATGGGTCATGTTTTCAGTTACACGCACACCGACACCGTTGCTCGCTTTTGGCGAATGCGCGGCAAGAGTGTGTTCTACCCAATGGGTTGGGACGACAACGGTTTGCCAACCGATCGTCGTGAACAGAACTACTTCGGCGTATCGTGCGACCCAAACGTTGCATACGACCCAGAATTCACACCACCATTTCGAGGCGACGTTCCAAAGGATCACCGCGCAGTAGCCATTTCGCGCCCAAACTTTATTGAGCTGTGTGTTGAACTGACACATCAAGACGAAAAGATTTTTGAAGATCTCTTCCGCAGGCTCGGACTTTCGGTCGACTGGTCATTGTTGTACACCACCATTAGCGACCATGCGCGACGAACAAGTCAGGCGGCATTCATTCGCAACTTGTCACGCGGTGAGGCTTACGCCCAAGAGGCTCCAACATTGTGGGATGTTGACTTCGGTACTGCAGTTGCACAAGCCGAACTTGAAGACCGCGAGCGACCTGGTGCGTATCACTCCATTAACTTCGCGCGCACCGATGGTTCGGGCAACGTCACTATTGCCACCACTCGCCCAGAGTTAATTCCTGCTTGCGTCGCCCTTGTCGCACACCCAGACGACCCGCGCTATCAGCCGTTGTTTGGAAAAACCGTTCGCACTCCATTGTTTGATGTTGAGGTTCCTGTCGTTGCACACGAACTTGCACAGATCGACAAAGGCACGGGTATCGCCATGATCTGCACATTCGGCGATCTCACCGACGTCATTTGGTGGCGTGAACTGAATTTGCCAACGCGGGCAGTCATTGGTCGTGACGGTCGCATTGTTACCGACATGCCGGAGTGGATTACTTCAACTGCAGGAACTTCGAATTACACAGCGCTTGCCGGCAAGGGCGTGAAGCAGGCACAAACTGCAATCGTTGAGATGTTGCGCCTCAGTGGCGACATGAACGGTGAGCCGGAACCAATTACACACCCGGTGAAGTTCTTTGAAAAGGGCGATCGCCCGCTTGAAATTGTGACCAGCCGCCAGTGGTACATCCGCAACGGTGGTCGCGATGAAGTGTTGCGTGCTGCATTGCTGAAGCGAGGCGATGAACTCGCATGGCACCCCGACTTCATGCAGCACCGATACACCAACTGGGTTGGCGGGCTAAACGGCGACTGGCTCATTAGCCGTCAGCGCTACTTTGGCGTTCCTATTCCGCTGTGGTATCCACTCACCGCTGCAGGCGAACCAGACTTCAATAACCCAATCATTCCAAGCGAATCGCAGCTTCCAATCGACCCAAGTTCCGATGTCCCTGTTGGCTTTACCGAAGCACAACGCGGAGTTGCTGGTGGATTCATGGGCGAACCAGACGTCATGGATACATGGGCTACATCGTCGCTCACTCCGCAAATTGCTGGACGCTGGATTGATGACCAGAAGTTGTTTAACAACATTTTCCCAATGGATGTTCGCCCACAGGCTCACGACATCATTCGTACATGGTTGTTTGCAACAACAGTGCGTTCACACTTTGAACACAACATTGCGCCATGGAAGAACGCCGCGTTGTCGGGATGGATTCTTGATCCAGATCGCAAAAAGATGTCGAAGTCAAAGGGCAATGTTGTCACGCCAATTGATTTGTTTGAACAATACGGCAGTGATGCAGTTCGCTATTGGGCGGCAAGTGCTCGCCCGGGAGTAGACACAGCATTCAGCGAAGACCAAATGAAGGTAGGTCGCAAACTTGCAACCAAATTGCTGAACGTCACCAAGTTTGTACTTGGCTTCGGCGAAGCAAACCCATCTGCAACGCCAACCGAAGCAGTTGACATTGCAATGCTCGCCCGTCTTGCATCGGTTGTAGATGAAGCAACCACTGCGTTTGAAACATATGACTATGCACGAGCACTTGAAAAGTCGGAATCATTCTTCTGGTGGTTCTGCGACGACTATGTAGAACTCGTCAAAACTCGCGCATACTCAGAAGGCGCAGGATCCGATTCTGCACGTGCAGCATTGCAACGTGCTCTTAGCACCTTGCAACGTTTGTTTGCTCCGCATATTCCATTTGCAACCGAAGAAGTGTGGAGTTGGTGGCAGAACGGAAGCATTCACCGTGCATCGTGGCCAACTCGTACAGATTTACTTAGCGGAACATCTGCAGTTGATTCGACTGAGGCTTTGCTTGACGTGGTGTGCAATGTGCTTGCAGCAATTCGTCGTACGAAAACCGAAGCAAAGGTTTCACAACGAGCTGAAGTTGAACATGTGCTAGTACATGCAACGGAGTCACAGATTTCGCTCGTACAAATGGGCTTGGTTGACTTGCTGAATGCTGGTGTTGCTCAACAGATCGAATTCGCCCCTCATGCAAGCGAACAGATTTCGACAACCGTTCGTCTTTTGGCTCAATGACCAAATACCAGCGCCCGCGCTCGCACTATGCAGTGCTCATTTTCAATATTGCAATTGCTGCCTCTTTGCTCATTGTTGGTGGCGGCCTGTTGTATGCAGGTCAGCGACTGGGAGAACGCCAAGTTGTCAGTTTGAATCGTGGTGACGATGTTGCAGTTAATGAAGACGCCAATATCTCGCCATCAGATCAATGGAACCTCAGCGAGGGCGACCTGGATGCAAAAAACTTCCTGTTGACTGGCTCTGATAACGGCAGCTGCGTAGACCCAAATTCCCCATATGCAGGGGCTTTTGGTGACCGCAATTCGTTCGGTGAGCGCAGCGACACCATCATGATTATTCGGGTCAACCCGAAGGACAATCAGGCCGCTTTTCTCTCCTTCCCTCGCGACCTGTGGGTGAAGATCGCAGGCTCAACTCGTTCGAATCGAATCAACACCGCGTTCGAGCGCAAGAACCCCAACACGCTTGCCGACACCATTTATCAAAACTTCGGAATCAATATTGACCACTACGTCAATATTGACTTCTGCGCGTTTAAAGAAATTGTGGATGCCGTTGGCGGAGTGAAGGTTCCGTTTCTTTACGAAACTCGTGACAAGAAGACCGGGTTATACATTCCGGGTCCGAGTTGCTTTGAGTTCAGCGGTGATCATGCGCTCGCATACGTTCGTTCGCGCTCCGGCTATTCCTACTTTGACACAGCAAAAAACTCTTGGGTATCAGATGGAACTTCTGACCTCGGTCGAATTAGTCGACAGCAAGATTTCATTCGTCGCGCAATGCAACGTGCTCTCGATAAGGGGTCTTCCAGTCCACGCGTTGCAAACCAACTTTTGAATGCCGCTTTGAAGAATGTAATCACCGATGACCGCCTAACGCCGATCACCATGTTGCAACTGGCGCAAGCAATGCGCAATCTGAATACCAGTGGAATTCCGACATACACAGTTGAGAGTTCTGGTCAGATGATTGGCGATCAGGCCGTGCTTGTTCCTCGTATTCAGAATGACACCATGCGAGAAATTCTTGCTCTGTTTCAGGGCAAAGCAAGTTTTGCAACACCAGGTTCTGCCGCAAACAATCCGTCGCCCGACACCACCTCTACTGAAGGTGCAATGGGCGCAATCATCTCCACCGTTGCGTACTTGAAAACACAAGCAAGCAACGGTGTTACACCACCAACGATTCCTGTTGTTGCACCTGAACAAAACTCGTACGGCATTTCGCCACCAAACGACCCGACCTGTCGCTAGTC
>JBEAOI010000061.1:0-6167 GCA_041165005.1 Actinomycetota bacterium | reverse complement strand
TTCGGCGTGTCGATCTCGCGCAACTACCTGTGTGGCAGGAACGGCTACGAGCCCAAGAGACTTGGCAACGTGGGCTTCAACTTCAGGGCTGATATTTGAATATGTGCCAACAGCACCAGACAACTTGCAAACCGCAATTGCTTCACGCGCAGTGCGCATGCGCGACCTGTCGCGATCCACTTGCAAAGCCCAAAGCGCGACCTTGGTACCAAATGTTGTTGGCTCAGCATGAATGCCATGAGTTCGACCAATCATCACGGTGTCGCGATGCGTCTGCGCCAACTCTTGAAGTTTGGCGATGAGTTCGTTCATTGCACCAAGAATGAGTTCTGCTCCATCTTTCAGCATCCAACACCACGCGGTGTCAACCACGTCAGTGCTGGTGAGTCCGTGATGAATCCACGCACCAGCAGGCATGCCAATAGCTGCTTGAACGACGTCAACAAAAGCGGCAACGTCGTGATCAGTTACCAGTTCGCGTTCAGCAACGTTGTGAACAAATGTGTCGTCTACACGTGGCGCTTTTTCCCGACAGGTTTGTGCATCGGCTTGTGGAACTACCCCGAGTTTTGCTTGCGCTTCGGTAGCAAGTAATTCAATTTCTAAATAGCGCGAGAACTTGGACCGATCCGAAAAAATCTCTGCTATTTCTGGAAGTGAATACCGTTCAATCATGCGCGCACCACACAAGAGTCGCGTTCTGGACCGACGCCGATAATGCTCACTGGCACTCCTACGCACTTCTCAACTAGTTCAACAATGGCTTGTGCTCGAACCGGTAGTTGATCGTATGTGCGGCATTTGCGAATTTCTTGTTTCCAACCCGGCAAGTCAACGTATGTCGGAGTCACTTCACCAAGTAATTCGCTGTCATCGGGGTAACCATCAAGCGATTGACCGTTGAGCGAATACCCCACACAAACACGAACTTCATCAAACGTGTCTAAGACATCGAGTTTGGTGAGCGCAATCTCGGTAAGCGAATTAATGCGAACAGCGTGGCGAAGCATCACTAAGTCGAGCCAACCTGGACGCCTGCGACGACCTGTCACGGTTCCAAACTCATGTCCAATGTCAACAATTTTGTCGCCGAGTTCGCCAAGCAATTCGGTTGGAAACGGACCAGAGCCAACACGTGTGGTGTATGCCTTAGCAATACCGACTACCCGTGAAATATGACGTGGCCCAATTCCTGTTCCCGCACACGCGCCACCTGCTGTTGGGTTTGACGACGTGACAAACGGATACGTTCCGTGATCAAGATCCAAAAATGTTGCCTGAGCTCCTTCTAACAACACGTCGTTGCCATCTTCAATCGCTTTATGCAACGCGTTCACTGTGTCTGCAACGTATGGTTGCAGTCGAATGCCGAGTTCGGTGAACTGCGTAACCATTGCTTCAACATCAAAAGACTCTCCGCCCAGAGCAATGAGCATTTCTCTTGCTGCTGTCGCACGCTCGCGAACAAGCTGAGCAAACGAAGGAATGTCACGAACCATTCCAACTCGCAATCCAACACGAAGTGCTTTATCGGCATACGCCGGTCCAATGCCTTTAAGCGTTGTTCCAATTTTTGCATCGCCCAACTTGGACTCGTGCAACGCATCTAGCAATTGGTGCCATGGGAAAATCAACTGCGCCAAACTTGACACCATAAGTTTGCTGCAAGAAATTCCGCGACTTTCAAGTGAGTCAATTTCTTTGAATAGTGTTGGCAAATCGACAACAACGCCATTGCCAATAACTGGAGTGACGTGGTTGTACAGCACACCACTCGGAATAAGTTGCAGCGCGTATTTCTGATCGCCAACTACAACTGTGTGTCCAGCATTGTGACCACCCTGATAGCGAACAACATGTGAATGTGTTTCAGCTAGGAGGTCAATGACTTTGGCCTTGCCCTCATCACCCCATTGGGTACCGACGACTACTGCTACGGGCATGCAACGCTCCTGAAGTTGTGGGGAACGTAATCAGATCATACTGTGCGCAACGCGAACAGCCTCTGCCCACAGGGCAGTTAAGCCAGATCGAGTCGCTTTGCCGAGATCTGCAATTCGTCGTTGTGCACGTCGACAACGATGGAGTCACCCTCATTGGCTTTGCCTTCAAGAATGAGCAATGCGGCCGCGTCTCCGATGGCCTTTTGAATCAGCCTCTTGAGAGGTCGCGCTCCAAATTCAGTATCAAACCCCTGCTCCGCAAGCTTCATGCGTGCAGCCGGCGTAACCGCAAGCACTATGCGACGACGCGCCAACCGTTCGATGAGGTGCTCAAGTTGAACGTCGACAATGGCACCCATGTCATCTTGAGTAAGCGACCTAAAGCGCACAATCTCATCGATGCGGTTCACGAATTCAGGCTTGAAGTACTCAATTGGTTCGCCCTTCAAGTTGCTCGTCATGATCAGCACCGTGTTCGTGAAATCAACCGTTCGACCTTGGCCGTCGGTGAGTCGACCGTCATCGAGTAATTGCAACAGCACGTTGAATACTTCTGGGTGAGCTTTTTCTATTTCGTCGAGCAACACCACGCTGTAGGGACGTCGCCGAACAGATTCGGTGAGCTGTCCACCTTCTTCATAACCGATGTACCCAGGAGGTGCTCCGATCAGTCGACTGACCGAGTGCTTCTCCATGTACTCCGACATGTCAATTCGCACTAACGACTTTTCGTCATCGAAGAGAAACTCTGCAAGCGCTCGTGCAAGCTCTGTTTTTCCAACACCCGTTGGTCCAAGAAACATGAATGAGCCGATGGGACGATTCTCATCCGATAGACCAGCACGACTTCGGCGAATTGCGTTTGCTGTTGCGGTCACTGCGGCATCTTGACCAATCACTCGACGATGAAGAAGTTCCTCAAGGTGGACGAGTTTTTGCATCTCGCCTTCCATCAGCTTCGTAACGGGAACACCGGTCCACTTCGCAACAACTTCGGCGATGTCTTCAGCGTCCACTTCTTCTTTCAGCATTCTCGTTGACAACTGCAATACATCGAGTTCTTGAGTTGCTTCAGTTACGCGACGTTCAATTTCGGGAATGCGCCCATAACGAA
This sequence comes from Actinomycetota bacterium, assembly GCA_041165005.1. GTDB lineage: Bacteria > Actinomycetota > Acidimicrobiia > Acidimicrobiales > Ilumatobacteraceae > UBA3006. The sequence continues at coordinate 3,110 of JBEAOI010000061.1, read as the reverse complement.
TCTCTGCTGCTTTCTCAAGATCGGTTTCGCGTTCAACTTGACCACGCAACGTTTCCAGTTCTTCTTTCAGCGAGCGAATTGCGCTGATCGCCTGCTTCTCGGCGTCCCAATGCACTTTCATTTCATTGGTTTGCTGCTGAAGTTCGGTAAGTTCCTCGTTCAAAATGCGGAGTCGTTCGGTCGATGCCGAGTCTGATTCTTTTTCTAGCGCCACTCGTTCAATTTCAAGTTGGAGAATTCGACGATCAATAACGTCAATCTCTGTCGGAAGAGAATCGATTTCAATTCTCAACTTGCTCGCTGCTTCGTCCATGAGATCGATTGCCTTATCGGGCAAAAATCGATTTGTCAGATATCTATTTGACAACACTGCAGCACTCACAATGGCATTGTCTTGAATACGAACACCATGGTGCACTTCGTATCGTTCTTTAAGACCGCGCAAAATTGCGATCGTGTCTTCAACGGTTGGTTCACCCACAAACACTTGTTGAAAGCGTCGTTCAAGGGCCGCATCTTTTTCTACATACTTGCGATATTCATCAAGTGTTGTTGCACCAATCATGCGTAGCTCGCCTCGAGCAAGCATTGGCTTGATCATGTTGCCGGCATCAATGGCGCCTTCTGCGCCACCAGCACCAACGAGCGTGTGAATTTCATCAACAAAGGAAATAATCTCTCCATTTGCATCGGTGATTTCCTTCAACACCGCCTTCAGCCGCTCTTCAAACTCTCCGCGATACTTCGCTCCGGCAAGCATGGCTCCGATGTCGAGCGAAACAAGACGCTTTTTCTTTAAGCCTTCCGGCACGTCGCCGCTCGCAATTCGTCGCGCAAGTCCTTCAACGATTGCTGTCTTGCCAACTCCTGGCTCGCCAATGAGAACAGGGTTGTTCTTTGTTCGGCGTGACAACACTTGGATAACCCGGCGAATTTCCTCGTCGCGCCCAATTACAGGGTCAATCTTTCCATCGAGTGCGCGCTGAGTGAGATCAACCCCGTACTTCTCGAGTGACTGAAATTGTTCTTCTGGATTTTGGGAGGTGACACGGTGCGAACCTCGCACATCGCGAAGCGCTTGCAGCATTTCTTCACTGCCTACTCCTACCCGTGTATGTAGCGCTAACAGAATGTGCTCTACCGATAGGTAGTCATCGTGCAAATCTTTTTGAGTTTGTTCTGCTGCGGCAAATACTTGCGATAGCTCACGATTCATTCGCGGCTCGCTCCCACCATGAGCGCGTGGCATTCCATTCACTACAACTTGCGCGCGATCATGAAGCATGGTGGCTGCAATGCCGAGTTTCGCCAACAGTGCTGGCACAACTGTGTCGGTTTGACTGGTAAGCGCAATCATCACGTGATCGGGAGTCAATTCCGGATTGGAATTTGATGTGGCCAGCTGCATTGCTGCAGCGATGGCCTCATTGGTTTTTGTTGTCCATTTCTTTGGATCAACCATGATGAACTACCTCTTATCTCTGAAAATTGAGGGTGTGCGGCCAAACAATGTGATGGCCTGATGAAGCGGTACGAGTTCGTTGCTTTCTCGACGTTGACGGGAAGCCGTCAACAATTCATTTCGCAATTGCTCAACTTCATGACGAAGTCGAATAACTTCTGATTCAAGTTCAAGAACTTGACGAATTCCCTCAAGGTTCATTCCTGCGTTGGCCAGTTCGGCAATGCGTTGCAGTCTGCGAATATCTGCATTGCTGTAGCGACGGTTTCCACCGCTGGTTCGTGCAGGTTGCAACAGGCCGCGGCGCTCGTAAATTCGCAGTGTTTGGGGGTGAACACCAGCAATTTCTGCCGCTACTGAGATGACATAAACAGCATGTGTTTCGCGTTCCATTACGAGCTCCGTTTCACTGAAGTTGCAAGTTGGATGATTCGTTCACGTGGCGAAGCAGTCGATGCGTGTTGCAGCGCTTCAACTGCCTGTCGCTCGTCATCGTTTAACTCGGTTGGCACAGCTACATCGACTGTGACAATGAGGTCGCCTTGGTGTTTGGCAGTATCAATACCTTTACTTTTCACGCGATGCCGTGAACCACTTTGAGTTCCAGCCTTTAAGCGCAGTTTCACGATGGTTCCATCGAGTGTCGGAACATCAATGTCGGCGCCAAGCGCTGCTTCGCTAAATGAAATAGGTAACCGCACCGTGAGGTTGTTGCCGTCGCGACCAAACACCGGATGTGTTGCAACATGACAGACCACAAACAAATCACCTGCAGGTCCACCATTTTTTCCAGGTGCACCGCGACCTTTCAGTCGAATTTTTTGGCCATCATCGACACCGGCAGGTATGCGCACATTCACTTCTCGTGGTCGCATCTCAATTCCCGTGCCTCGACAACCAACACATGGCGATTCGATGATGCTGCCTCGACCGTTACAACGTTGACATGGGCTCGAGAAAGCAAAGACTCCTTGGTTGTCGTCTACTACTCCACGTCCACGACAGTGTCCGCATTGCTTTGGGGTGGTTCCTGGACGCGCGCCCGACCCATGACATCCTGAACATTGTGACTCTGCATTGAGATGAAGAGCGGTGGTAATTCCTTCTACAGCTTCGGCGAATCCAAGTGACAACGTTGCTTCAATATCACCACCGCGTTGCGGACCTGCTGGATTGCGACGTCGACCGCCGCCAAACATTTGGCCAAAGAGATCGCCAAGGCCTTCGCCGCCAAAATCGTTTTGATCAAAGCGAAAGCCACCTGCTCCGCCGCCGAACGATGACGGGCCTTGACGTCGCACGTCGTCATACTCTTTGCGTTTTGCTTCATCACCGAGCACGTCATAGGCAGCCGATACTTCTTTGAACTTCTCTTCTGCTGCTGCATTATTCGGATTGGCATCGGGGTGATACTGGCGCGCAAGTTTGCGGTACGCCTTCGTGATGTCTTTTGCTGGTGCAGTTTGTGCAACACCAAGCACCGCGTAGTAGTCCTTTTCAAACCACTCGCGTTGCATGATTATCCCCTGACCTTGACCATTGCTGCGCGAAGCACGCGGCCCTTCCAGCGGTAACCAGTACGCAGAACTTCAAGCACAACCGGCTCGGATCCATCGCCTTCTTCGTGCATCACCGCGTCGGCCAACGC
>JBEAOI010000060.1:0-5476 GCA_041165005.1 Actinomycetota bacterium | reverse complement strand
AGGGCCTTGTCGATGCCGTGTACATGCACGACCCCATGATCATGACCCCACATGGCGCAATTCTGCTGCGCATGGCCAAGCCAGTTCGTTCGCCAGAGCCTGCAGAATTTCGCAAAGACTTAGAGCGCATCGGTGTGCCAATTCTCGGTCAACTTACCGAGCCGGCATTTGCCGATGGTGGCGACAAAGTGTGGCTCGATGCCAAAACGTTGCTCATTGGTCACGGTTACCGCACGAACCAAGCAGGTATTGACCAAATTCGCGCCTTGCTCGCACCCCATGGTGTTGACGTGTTCTCATTCGACCTCCCCCACTACGAAGGACCAAGCGCTGTGTTGCACCTGATGTCGGTGCTGTCGCCAATTGCGCACGACAAAGCAGTGGTATACGAACCACTTGCACCAGTTCGACTGTTGCAGTTTTTGGAATCGCGCGGAATTTCGTGGTTCACCGTAAGTGAAAAAGAAATGCTTACTCAGGGCGCCAACATTTTGACCATTCGACCAAATGTTGTGGTGCTCGCAGCAGGTAACCCAGAAATTGAAGGAAAACTTCGCGAAGGCGGAGTTGAAGTGCATGTGTTCGCGGGCAACAACGTCGCTGTGAAGGGCGACGGTGGACCAACCTGCCTCACTGCACCACTAGCGAGAACGCTATGAGCGAGTTCTCCGGCAAAGTTGCCATCGTTACTGGTTCGTCAAGCGGCATTGGAGAAGCCATTGCACTTCGCCTTGGCGAACTTGGCGCAAATGTCGTAGTTAACTCTGCAAATTCAGTGGAAGCCGGCAAAGCAGTCGCCGCAAAAATCGGTGCGAATGCCATGTACGTGCAAGCAGACATCAGTGATAAAGATGCAGGACAACTTTTGCTGGACGAAACCATTAAGCGTTTCGGAAAACTCGACATCTTGATTAACAATGCGGGTTGGACTTCACTTGTTGCGCATCACGACTTGGAAGCACTCACGGATGAGATTTTCCAAAAGACGTTTGCGGTGAACGTGTGGGGCACATGGGCGCTTACGAAAGCTGCGATGCCACTGCTGAAGAAGAGCGACGATGGCAACGTGGTCACCATCACATCAATCGCCGGCGTACGACCAGTTGGCAGTTCAATCGCCTATTCCATGTCAAAGGCTGCTCTTAATCACATGACACTGCTCTTGGCCAAGAGTTGCGGACCAGTGCGTGTGAACGCAGTTGCTCCGGGCTTGGTTGAAACAGCGTGGACCATGAACTGGCAAGACCAGCACGCGGGCGTGAAAGCAATGGCGCCTCTCGGTCGCTCGGCTACTCCTGAGGATTGCGTGGAAGCGACGCTTGGTTTACTGCGCACCAAGTACGCAACGGGTCAGGTGTTTGTTGTTGACGGTGGCTTAACGCAACGAATGTAATTCGTTATTGCGTGCGGTCAGCAAATTCTTTCATTGCTGCCATTCCGTACAACAAAGCACCAGTTGCTACGACAAAAAAAATGACGCAACCGAAACCAAACAATGCTGCTTGAGACATGCTTTATCTGTCCTTTGATCCTGCAAGTAGAAATGCACCAAGTGCCAAAATGGATGGCACCCAAACGCCTACGTAAATTCCATTCAGACGATCGGTCACTTCTTCACCACTGAAGTACAGAAACACGCTCATCGCCAGGCTGGCAGCAGCCGCAAGAAGTGTGGTTGCTTGCAATATTTTCTTAGGAGTCATGTACCAACTCTCTCACATTTACTCGTGGGTAACTGCGCAGGTATTTATCACTATGTCGTTCTGTCACGAAACTGCAACATGTTTTGGCTCGCCTACCTTCAATAAATGAGTAACACTGGAATTGGCTTCTCATAGAGACCACCGGGCCTCTAGGCCAACCGAAAGGCAATTATCCATATGAAAGAAGCAACTGAGCTTGTTGTAAGCAATTACAACTTGGTCTACAACGCCCTATCGTTCGCAACCGCGACGTTGGGAATTGCATTTGTGTTTTTCCTTATTTCCCGTAACCGAGTATCGGTGAACTATCGAAGTGCAGTAACCATGTCGGCAATGATCTGCGGCGTCGCTGCTTATCACTACTGGAGAATGTTCAGCAACTTCTCAACCGGCAGCTGGAATGAGGGCTACCGCTATGCGGACTGGCTGCTCACCGTTCCATTGTTGGTTGCTGAGCTTGTCGTGGTGGCTGGTGTATCAAAAGAAGTTTCCAAGAAGATCACGCCACGTTTGGTGATCGCAGCACTTCTCATGATCGCAACCGGATACCCAGGAGAAGTTGCAGAACACGGAAGCACCGAACGCTACGTATGGTTCTTCATTTCCTGCCTCTTCATGCTCTATGTGCTCTACGAATTGTTCGCAGGAACAATTGGCAAGACACTCAAGTCTCAGACAGGCGAAATTGGAAAGAAGCTCAACAACTTGCGCTACGTGCTTGTTGTTACCTGGGTTATCTACCCAATCTTCTACCTACTCGGAGACTCGACCACATTCATCTCCAAGATTTTCGATCTTTCAACCGAACAATCAGCAACGGTTATTCAAGTTGGATATTCAATCTCAGACATCCTTGCAAAGGCTGGCTACGGTTTGATCATCCTCGGAATCGCAACCGCTCGTTCGGATTCAGAGGGATATCGCGCCGCTTAACGCGAAGCTTGTGTGAAAAAGCCCCGGCTTCGGCCGGGGCTTTTTTATTTACTGCGTTAAATCAAACGCAATGCGCGACGTAACAAATCAAGCGCGCTAATCACGCTGAGTTGGCGCATGGTGTCACGGTTACCTGGCAACTGCAACATTGCGGACTGGGTAGACCCATCCGGTAACGCCAAACCAACACACAATGTTCCTGGTTTCATTCCCTCTTGGTCGGCAGGGCCTGCGACACCCGTGAGTGCCAAACCAACGCTTGCCCCAAGTACGCGTTGAGCACCTTTTGCCATTTCAATTGCAGCACTTTCGCTCACCACCGGGCCATTGGTTACACCGAGCACATCAAACTTCACTTCGCTGGCATACGACACCACGCAGCCGCGCAGCACATCGCTCGAACCAGCAATGTTGGTGAGACGACCCGACACCAAGCCACCCGTAACCGATTCGGCAAGGCCAAGAGTAAGACCGCGTTCGCGCATCATGTTGAGCACTACTGATTCCATAGTGTCGGCATCTGTTCCAAACACAATGTCGCCAACGGCATGTCGCACCTTGGCATCCCACTCATCAAGCAGCGTGGTCACTTCTGAAGCGGTTGTTGCCTTTGCGGTGAGCCGCACCTTGATGCCCTCCCACCCGCTAGCCAAAAACGCAAGCGTCGGATTCCCTGCCTTTTCAAGCTCATCAATCACATCAAACAAGCGCTCGTTTAGACCGCTTTCGCTTTCGCCCCATGTGCGCAGTGTTCTGCTGGCAATGACCGATGCAGACCCCGACCGCTTCAACAAGTCGGGAAGGATTCCACGTTCAAACATTTCGTACAACTCATACGGCACTCCAGGCACCGCGTAAATGACTTTGTCGCCAACTGGGCACACCAGTCCCGGTGCCGTGCCACGGCGTTGCTCAATAATGCTGGCACCTTTGGGCACCATTGCCTGACGCATATTGATTTCAGGCATGCGGCGGTTGCGTGATGCAAACATTTCGGAAATGACCATGCCAACTTCGTCGTTGAATTCCAGTTCAACACCCATGATTTCGGCAATGGCTTCGCGCGTAATGTCGTCGTGTGTTGGCCCAAGGCCACCGCAAATGATTACTGCGTCAGCATCATCAAGTGTTGAGCGAATAGCTTTCACCATGCGTCCCAAGTTGTCTCCAACTTTTACTTGCAGGCACGAATCAATTCCCGCTGCAGACAGTTGCTCCCCCAACCACGACGAGTTGGTGTCAACAATTTGACCAAGCAACAACTCGGTGCCAATGGCAACTACATCGCAACGCATGCGTTATGCCTGCTTGCGAGCTTTTATAGCAACCGAGGCGTACTGCAAACCGCTATACAACGTGAGTGCAGTGGCAATAACAAGCGAACCTTTTGCCAAGTAGTTGTAGTCCGCAGCACTCCAAGGAAGTACCGCGAATCCCACAGAAACCTGCTGCGCAAACGTTTTGAATTTCGCAGCCTTGCTTGCAGGAACGCTGACACCCTTTGCGCCGGCAAACACGCGATACAAACTGATGGCGATCTCACGGGTGGCAATAATTCCCACTAGCCACACGCTGAACATTCCACGGTCAACCAGCACAAACATTGCGCCAAGCACACACACTTTGTCGGCAAGCGGGTCGAGGAACGCACCACTGCGTGTAACGCCCTGTCGGCGAGCCAGGTTTCCGTCAATCAAATCGCTTAAGCACAACACGAACCACAATCCCGTTGCTGCCCACGAGCCAACATTGTCGTCTGGAATGATGGCAAACATCAGCGGCGACACCAATAGTCGGCTGACCGTAATGGCGTTAGCCCACGTACGAATTGCGTTTGGGTCAGTAGCCATGGCTTCTATTCTTCCTCATCAAAGGCATTGGTATTTGCACCGTCGGCGAGCAAGTCTGGACCCATTGCATCTGCAATCGTCACATCGTAGAACTTGCCAACTTCGAGTGATTCGCTTACGTGCACAACACCATCAATTGACGGTGCCTCGCGGTGCGTACGACCGATACCTCGTTCATCAACCAACACATTTACGGTTTCGCCAATGAGGTCGTCACGGCGCGAAGCCGTAATGGCATCTTGCATTTCACGAAGTTCGGCAATGCGCTCATTCATCAGCGACTGGTCAACATGGTCAGGCTGCGTCATGGCATGGGTTCCCTCTTCAGGGCTAAACGTAAAGAATCCGCACCAGTCCAGTTGCGCCTCTTCAACGAAACGAAGCAACTGGTCGTGGTCTTCTTCGGTCTCGCCTGGGTAGCCAACAATGAAGTTGCTTCGGAATGCTGCTTGTGGGCTAAGAGCACGAATGTCTTCAATGCGCTTCAAGAAGCGATCGCCATCACCCCAACGTCGCATGCGTCGCAAGTGCGGCTTGCTTACATGTTGCAGCGAGAGGTCGAAATACGGAACATTGGTTTCCAACATCGTGTGAATGAGTTCGTCGGTGAGATCGCTTGGGTATAAGTACAGCAAACGAGTACGAGCGACACGCTTAGCCACCGCTTGCACTAACGGAACTATTGATCCTGCGCCAAGTTCGCTCGGTCGGTCTTTGCCGTAGCTTGCAAGGTCTTGGGCAATGAGCACAATTTCTTGCACTTCAAGCTCGTCTACTTCGCGCAAGATTTGATCAATGTCGCGACTGCGCTGTGGCCCGCGAAACGAAGGAATTGCACAGAAGCCACAGTTGCGGTCGCAACCTTCGGCAATTTTCACGTAAGCCCATGGCGCTGCCGACTTTGGTCGCGGCAAGTTCAGCAAGTCAAAAGATGGAATTGGCGCACTCGATACCGCAATTGGCTTCTTGCCAAACTGCACAGGCACACCA
>JBEAOI010000059.1:0-3550 GCA_041165005.1 Actinomycetota bacterium | reverse complement strand
GTCGACCGAAAGTCCGAGCCTGCGGAAGAGATCTTCAAAAATCTTTTCGTCTTGATGCGTCAGTTCAACACATAGCTCAATAAAGTTTGGGCGCGAAATGGCTACTGCGCGGTGATCCTTTGGAACGTCGCCACGAAATGGTGGTGTGAATGTTGGGTCGTATGCAACGTTTGGGTCGCACGACACGCCGAAGTAGTTCTGTACACGACGTTCGGTTGGCAAACCGTTGTCGTCCCAACCCATTGGGTAGAACACGCTCTTGCCACGCATACGCCAAAAGCGCGCAACGGTGTCGGTGTGCGTGTAACTGAAAACATGACCCATATGCAGCGATCCGCTGACAGTCGGTGGTGGGGTGTCAATAGCAAAAACTTGGTCTCGTGATGCGCTGCGATCGAAGGCATAGACGCCCGATGCCTCCCATTTTTCGATGAGAGTGGATTCCAGGTTGTCGAGGGATGGCTTTTCGGGGACGTTCATCGCGGTTCAACTGTATTGGAGCGCAACTCTGCTTGGCATCTTGTTGCGCCTCTAGGCTTGACCCGTGCTGCATTTGTACGACACCGTTACGCGCGATGTGCGCGAACTGAAAATGCGAGAGCCGGGCAAGTTGGGCATCTATTTGTGCGGGCCAACTGTGTATGGGCCACCGCATTTGGGTCACGGGCGAGCCACTTTGGTGTACGACATTTTGCGCCGGTATTTGGAGTGGTCGGGAGTGCAGGTTCGACTGGTGTCGAATATCACCGACATTGACGACAAAATTATTGACCGCGCGAATCGCGAAAATCGTGACTGGAGCGAGATCACCCACAAGTGCGAAGACGTGTGGTTTAAGGCAATGGGTGAGCTTGACGTATTGCGTCCAACTGACGTTCCTCACGCAACTGAATATGTAGAACAGATGGTGTCAATGATTGGCGACCTTGTGTCGCGCAATGCTGCTTACACCACTGACGACGGTGTGTATCTCGACATTTCGACAGTGCCCGACTACGGCTTGCTTGCTCATCAAAGTTTGGATGACATGTTGAGTGGTGGTGGCGATCGTGAAGTGCTCGGCGCAGCGCAGAAGCGCCAGTCAGCCGACTTTGCATTGTGGAAGTTTTCAAAACCTGGTGAACCAAGTTGGCCATCGCCTTGGGGTGCAGGCAGACCGGGTTGGCACAGTGAGTGTGTGGTGATGAGTTTGGAATTACTCGGCGAAGGTTTTGACTTGCATTGTGGTGGCGCAGACTTGCGCTTTCCGCATCACGAAAATGAACGTGCACAAGCAGTGGCGCTTGGAAAAACATTCGCTCAGCACTGGATGCACAATGGATTTGTTGTTGACACCGAAGGCGAAAAAATGTCAAAGAGCCTGGGCAACGTGACCAACCTTGTGGACTTGGTGCAGCACTACGATCCGCGCGCGTATCGCATGTTGCTGTTACAAACTCACTACCGCTCACCGGTAAAAGTTGGACAAGACAACATTGATGCGGCTGTGAATTCACTCGCTGGCCTTGATGGCTTCGCAAATCGCATGGCAAATGCATCGTTGCCAACTGCTGAACCAGATGCAACCGTGATCGCTCAGTTCCGTACGTACATGGATAATGACTTGGACACCTCGTCAGCCATGGCGCTGATTTTTGATGCGGTGCGTCGTGCAAATATCGCTGCAGAAACTGGCGATACTGCAACTACCGCAGCACTCGCAAATGCAGTTATTGAAATGACAAATGCACTTGGTTTGAAGTTGCGCGCTGGAGACGACATTGATTCAGCAATTGTGGAGCGCGCAAATGCATTAGACGCTGCACGTAAAGCAAAAGATTTTGCACAAGCGGATGCAATTCGCAACGAACTTCAAGCGGCCGGCTATGTGGTGGAAACCACGAAAGACGGCACGCGAGTGCGTCGTAGTTAGATTCGGTTCCATTCAACATGAATACTGAGAAACCAGCTCGCGAACCGTTGCCACGTGGCTTTTGGGTCATCTGGTCCACCGTTGCGCTCGACATGGTGGGTTTTGGAATTGTTGCGCCAATTCTTGGCCGTTACGCCGATCGGTATGGTGCGAATGGTTTTCAAGTAGGTCTGTTGTTTGCCTCGTTTTCATTGGCTCAAATGGTGTTTTCACCGATACTGGGGCGCTGGTCGGATCGTGTAGGCAGAAAACCCGTCATCGTTATTTCGCTCATGGGTACTGCTATCGGCAGCTTCATCACTGGTGCGGCCGGTGCATTATGGGTGCTGTTTTTAGGTCGACTGATTGACGGTGCATCGGGAGCAAGCGTGTCGGTTGCACAAAGCGCCATTGCCGACCTTGGTGCTCCAAAGCAACGAGCACGAATGCTCGGCATGTTGGGCATGGCTTTTGGAGTTGGGTTTGTTGTTGGTCCAGCACTTGGCGGTTTGGCTGCACTTGGCGGACCACACGTTCCGTTTTACGTTGCGGGCGTGCTTGCTTCGATCAACGCAGTTGCAGCAATCATTCGCTTGCCAGAAACAAAGCAGGTACGTGAGGAGCAACCGGTTGTTGTGGATGAACCAAAACAGCGCAACATCACGTCATTTGTGCTGATCGGGTTTTTCTCGGTACTTCCATTTGCAGGTTTTGAAGCAACATTTTCGTTGTTCGGTGGGTCACGCTTTAACTTGACGGAGGCTGGCACCGCAGCAGTATTTCTTGCAGTCGGATTGTTGATGTCTGCGGTGCAAGGTGGACTGATTGGACCGCTTACGCAAAGGTTCGGTTCGCTGAAGTTGCTGCGAGTAGGTCAGGTATGTGTTGCAGTGGGAATGTTGTTCCTCGGCGCTGCGGTCATATGGCCTGTATTGGTTCTTGCACTTGCCTTAATGGTGGTTGGGGCGGGAATTGCAAGCCCTTCACTCACAACACTGGTTGCAAACTCTGCTCCTGAATCAAAACGCGGACAAGTGCTTGGTTTTCAGCAATCGTCAAATGCTCTTGCACGTGTAGTTGGCCCGCCGCTAGCGGGTTTAGCTTTTGATCACATTGGCATTGGGGCACCGTTCACGCTTGGCGCAGGTGTGTATTTGATCGCCATTGTTATTGCATCGCGTCGATCTCTGCATCACACAAAATGAGCGAAGAAACACGCATGGGCTATCAGCCTGCACTTGATGGCTTGCGTGCACTGAGTGTTATTGCTGTCATTTTGTATCACGCAGGAATTCAGTGGATTCCAGGTGGATTCATCGGCGTCGAGGTGTTTTTTGTTGTCAGTGGTTTTCTGATTACGTCATTAATGATTGACGAACAACATGTTTCGGGCAAGGTGAGCCTGAAGCAGTTTTGGATTCGACGTGCGCGTCGGTTGCTTCCGGCATTATTCACCATGCTGATTGCTTCTCTTGTAGCCGTCACATTTTTTGCGAAAGATTCCGCCCCAGATTTTCGTCAAGATGTCTTACCTGCACTCGGCTACTTCTCGAATTGGTGGCAGATCTATTTCGTAGACACTCCATACTTTGCAGCGAACTCGTTACCCATGCTTCGACACCTGTGGTCGTTAGCCGTAGAGGAACAGTGGTATGTGCT
>JBEAOI010000058.1:0-2956 GCA_041165005.1 Actinomycetota bacterium | reverse complement strand
GGGGAGCGCATGAATGCGCGACCCGATGCGTACAACGTCTCTGGCATTTCCGAGTTGGCAAGGTGCAAGTTGATTTGCAGTGTCAACGGATCGATAACGGTGTTCTTCAAGATGTTCGAGTAGAAACCAAGGTTGGTGCCGGCGGTGCAAGCTGACCTTGCGAGACCGAGCGTAAGAATCTGGGTTCCGTTCGATGCATCAAGGTTTGCCTTCACAGCTGCAGCATCAAACTTGGTACCGTCCGTGAAAGTAATGCCCTCACGCAATTTGAGTGTCCAAGTCTTGAAGTCAGAACTTGGTGTGATCGACTTAGCAAGGTATGGAACATAACGACCGTCTGCATTTAACTCGAAAAGAGTTTCGTAGATAGTCTTTGCTGCCATCAATGCGGAGTTAGCAGGGTTATCTTTTGGACCCCAACCTGGAAAGGTATCGAAAATACCAACCGTTATTGACCCGCCTGATTTGGCTGCTTGAACTTTTGCCGCGCTACTGCCGGAAACGCCGACAGTAGAAACTGCAAGTGCGAGACCCAAACCTATTGCGATTTGGCGAACTCGACGTGAACGTTTGACGTTCATTGTCATGAAATATCCCCCCATTTGTTTAGTGCCGGATGGCATGTGACGAAAGACTAGGGGTGAGATACGACCGCCGTCAAGCCGCCAAAGGCACGATTTACTGGTATATCAGCGCTAACAAAAGTTAGCGGACACGCAAAAGCTAACTTTGTTGTGTTGTGCGTAATTGATCGAACGGTATGTGGCAACGCATAAAGTGGCCAGGTTCAACTTCTTTGAGTTCTGGCTCAACTGTGGTGCACAAACCTTCAACGCCACTGCCTGCCATGCGTGGGCAACGTGGGTTAAGTACGCAGCCAGATGGTGGGTTTGATGGGCTTGGCACAGTGCCCGCAAGAGGAATGCGTTTGCGTACTGAGCCATCAATGTTGGGTACTGACGATAGGAGCGCTTCTGTATACGGATGGTGAGGGCCACCAAATACCTGGTTTGAATCGCCAAACTCAACAACTCGCCCAAGGTAGAGGACCGCAATCTTGTCAGAGATGTAGCGAACGACGCCCAAGTCGTGGGAAATGAATATGAAGCTTGTTCCATCTTGCTTTTGAAGATCGACAAGGAGATTCAAAATAGTTGCTTGCACCGATACGTCAAGTGCAGACGTTGGTTCATCGCAAACCACAAGTTGAGGTGAGCCTGCGAATGCGCGCGAAATGGCTACGCGTTGCTTGAGACCACCTGATAATTGAGTAGGGCGAGCGCTGTGCAGTGATGCTTCAACACGCATACCCGACAACAATTCATGAGCACGATCATCGGATTCGCTTCCATCCAGTCCACGTAGTTTTTGCACTGCTCGCGAAACGATGCGCGTAACGCTGTGTCGGCGATTGAGTGCTTGATCGGGATTTTGAAATACGATCTGCATCGCGCCAACGTCTGCAACGTCGCGCTTACCAAGAGTGGCAGCAAGCGTCTTTCCGTCAAGCACCACATTGCTTCCGCTGTCGGAACCAGTGAGACCAAGAATCAATTTGGCGATAGTGGTTTTTCCTGCGCCAGATTCACCTACAAGGCCAAGTGTTTCACCGACACCAACTGACAGTGAAACATCATTGACGACGCGTACGGTACGACCCTCTTGAGTAAATGCTTTTGACAGATGATCGATGTTGAGCAAACGCGTACCAGTTGAAGGGCGATTTACCGGAGCAGACACACTTACTTGAACAGCATCAATTGCTCGAGGCATTGATTGTGCCTTGTCATGATTGAAGCATCGTGCAATGTGTTGTGGCCCTACTTGGACTGCTTCTGGCATGGTGGTGCGACAACGATCTTCGACGAGAGCGCACCGATCGACAAATACGCATCCATCAAACTTTGCGCCAAGTGCTGGAGGAGTTCCGAGGATGGTGTCAAGACGGTCTGTGTTTTTGTGCAAACCACCTCGTGGGATGCAACGCAACAGACCAACGGTGTATGGGTGGCTTGGATTGTTGAAGATTTCTTCTGTCGTGCCCTGCTCAACAAGTGAGCCTGCGTACAACACGCCAACGCGATCACACATGTGGCGAATCACACCCAGGTTGTGCGAAATGAACAGCACCGCGGTGCCGGTCTCACGACGTAGGTTGCGAACTAATTCAAGAACTTCGGCTTCTACCGTTGCATCAAGACCAGTTGTCGGTTCGTCCATTACCAATAGGCGAGGGTTAGTTGCGAGTGCCATTGCAATCACGACGCGCTGGGCCATGCCGCCGGAAAGTTGGTGCGGATAACGACGCATCACGCTGTCAACATCTGCTATTTGCACGCGAGCAAGAGCTTCAGATGCGTGCTTCATAGCTTCAGACTCTGATTCGCCAAGTAATTCGAATACCTCGGAAACCTGATCGCCAATACGCACGGTTGGGTTTAGCGCAGCGATTGGGTTCTGGTACACCATCGAAATTGCCGATTTGCGCAAGCCGCTTACTTCGTCTGCGGACATGGCGGTCATGTCGTTGCCTTCAAACAGAATCTGACCACCAGAGATCTTGCCGTTGCGAGGAAGGTATCTCATTGCCGCAAAGGCTGCGGTCGACTTGCCACAACCCGACTCGCCAACGAGTCCATAGGCCTCACCAGGGGCAATTGAAAATGAGACGCCACGGAGAACATCTTTTTCGATGCCACGAACGGTGTATTGAACCTGAAGTTCGCGTAATTCGAGGGATGGGGTAGTGCTCATACTTCAAATACCTCAAGCAATCCATCCGAAATCAAGTTGACGCTTACCGCAAGCGATGCAATAGCAACCGCAGGGAAAAGCGTTGGCCACCACATATTGCTAAAAATGAAAGCCCAGTTCTCTGAAATCTGTGAGCCCCAGTTGGGTGATCCTGCTTCTACGCCTGCGCCAAGGAATGACAAGGTCGCTATCGCAAAAATTG
>JBEAOI010000057.1:0-3564 GCA_041165005.1 Actinomycetota bacterium | reverse complement strand
GCTGGGTATTGAACATGTGGCTGATGACCCACGATTCAAAATCAATGCTGACAGAACAAAGAATCGCGAAGAACTTCGTCCTTTGTTGCTTGAGCAACTTGCCAAATGGAACTCCGATGATTTGTTCTACGCGCTGAACGATGTCGGTGTGCCATGTGGGCCAATCAACTCCATTGGTGATGGTGTTGAGCTCGCTGAAAAACTTGGTCTTCGCCCGCGAGTTTCCGTTGGCGAAGGAGATCGTCAAGCAGACTTGGTGCGGAACCCAATTACGTTCAGCAATGGTGAACTGAGTTACACGATGCCTCCACCGCATCTTGGTGAACACACCGAAGAAATTCGCAACTGGCTTTCTACAAAGGGGTAATGATGACGACAAAGCAAACATACAAAACCGGTCTTGGAACTTCGGATGCCGACAGCATCACGCTGTTAGGACACGACCTTGCAACTGAAATTCTTGGCAAGTATTCCTTTGGTGAGTTGTCGTACTACTTGATTACCAAGCGTCGCCCGACGCCTGGACAGTTGGTCATGTTTGAAGCTGTGCTTGCATCACTTGCTGATCATGGATTTACTCCAACTGCAATTGCAGCGCGACTCACGTACGCAAGCGCTCCAGATTCGCTGCAAGGCGCACTTGCTGCTGGACTTCTTGGTGGAGGCTCGCGATTTTTGGGTGTCACCGAAGACTGTGCGCATTTCCTTGCACGTGAGTTGAAGGAAATTGGCGATGCGCCAACAACTCAAGAGGGATGGGATGCTGCTGCGTTGAATGCAGTGCAGAAGCAGCGCGACATTGGCAAGTTCGTTCCAGGACTTGGTCACCCAGTTCATAAGCAAGGCGATCCGCGTACACCAGTGCTGATGGCGATGGCTCGCAAACAGGGATTGTTTGGCTCGCATCTTTCGCTGTTCGAATCGATTGGGCGTGTGCACTCGCAAGTGCTTGGCAAAACGCTCCCACTAAATGGCGCGGGCGTATGCGGAGCAGTCTTGGCAGACGCTGGCATACCCATGGGTGTCATGCGCGGGGTGGCACTGCTTGCGCGTTGTGCAGGATTGTTGGGGCACTTGGTCGAAGAGCAGACAGACCCAATTGGTATCGACGTGTACATGAACGTCGACCGCAATATCGACTACCAACCACCCAAATAGCCCGCATTCATTCGGGTATCCCTCAAAAGCGGATTGCTCAATATTGAGTCCGCCCTGTGGTAATTTGTCCGTTAGTCGGACAAATCGCCGACATGAACATATGGGGGTAATTCATAATGGGAAATTCACTTGCGCCTAGCGCCTCGCAGCGTTGGCACAAATGGGTTGAAGCTCATCCAGTAGGCGGCCTTGCCGTCATCGGTTTGATCGCAACCCAACTCGGCACGTACTTCGGTTACGTGTTTCCAGCGTTCGGTCTTCCGACGCTTCCTTGGCCAATGTATAACGGTGCTTTGGCGCTCGGTATCAATGGCCCAAGCTGGGGTAGCTACTTCAACGCAGACTTCACCATTGCTGGTACGAATGCTGGTTGGTTGTTCTTCTCAGGACAGGCACTTCACTTCGTAAACGGCATCGTGTTTGCGATGTTGTTCGGCATTTTTGCTCACAAGCAAATTCCAGTGAAGGGTCACGTTGCTAAGGGACTTATCTACGGAATCATCATGACCATCATCAGTGCTGGCGTGCTTGTTCCTTATGCATATGTTGCTGAGCAGGGTTATGGTCTTTTCTTGATGGACGGACCAGATGGTTGGAAACTTCCATTCGGCATCTTGGTATGGCACCTCATTTATGGTGGCATGATCGGAATGCTCTATCAGCCAAAGGACGACAACTAGTCATCCACCGCGTAAGCGGAACGAATTAGCAAAAGCCCGGCTCAGTGAAAACTGGGTCGGGCTTTTGTGTTTTCTGAATTACTTAAACAAACGCTTGGCGGCGAGCTCTGAACCTTGCGCAAGTGATGCAAGTTTTGCAAACACCACATCGGGGTCGATGGTGGTAGTGCCGACGTGAACCGAGAATCCACAGTCAACTCCCGCAAGCAAACGATCTGGTTCAACCACTTCACCCCAACGCTCTAAGCGTTGAGCAACGACTTCAGGATGTTCGATGTAGTTGGACTGTGGCTCAATGACGCCTGGACAGATGAACTTGTCTTTCGGAACACCAAGTTCTTTCATGACTGCCCATTCGTGCGAGTGACGTGGGTTAGCACCTTCAAATAACACTGTTTGAGGTTTTGCTGTCCACACAATGTCGATGATGTCGGCAATGGAAATGTCGTGGTGATGCGGTCCGGGGTAGTTGCCCCAACACAGATGCATGCGTAGTTGTTCAACTGGAATGTTGCGAACGGCGTGGTTTAGTGCCTCAATGTTGGTGCGGATCGTTGCACGGAACTCTTCCTTGGATTGTTTTGCATATGCACTGTGACGACCCATTGCCAAGTCGGGGCAGTCCACCTGTACTACTGCTCCTGCTGCCGCAATCGCTTCATATTCAAAGCGCATCGCTTCGGCAATTGCAAACACGTATTCTTCGCGTGTCTTGTAAAACTCGTTTCCGAAGAACAGTGACACAACGCCAGGTGACGCGGCGCTTGTGAAAATTTCTTGATGATTGTTTGCTGTTGCGGCACGACGCAATTCGGTCATGTCTTTGACTGCGGCAGATTTATCAATGACTTCAATAGGAGACGTGCAAGCTGGCGCACTGCGCTTGCGCCTGCCTGGGTTTCCTGCAACGGCTTCGGCGCTGCGTGGGAAGTCCACAAGGTCTTCAAAGAAATATGACTGCACCGATTCGCCGGTGAAACCCGAGAGTCTGTCTTTTACATAAGTTGCATACGAGGGCTTGGACATTTCACCGTCATTAATAATGGTCACGCCGGCTTCAACTTGCTTGCGCACCACCTCGTCAATTGCGCTTGAAACTCGCTGATCCAGAGCAGTGGCATCAACCGGGATTCCGTCGCCCACAGCCCACATGATCTGAATTAAATCATCGGGACGGGGGAGGCTTCCCGTGTGAGTGGATGGAATGGAGTGTGTAGCGCGACTCATGAATTGCTCCTTTGCGGTATAGAGCAAACACTACGAGATTCCCACCGCGAACCCGAATGTGGGGCTGGCTCTGACTGTCGGGAAATCAAACTAAGCGTGTAATTTGTACCTATCTTCAACGAAAGGTTTGACATGACCACTTACTCACAGGTGTACATCGACGGTCAATGGGTTGCTTCAACAGGAACCGGATCTATTTCGGTTTATGACTCAACAAACGAGCAGGTAATGGCAACCATTCCTGAAGGCACAGCAGACGATGTGAAGAAAGCCGCCGCTGCCGCAAAGGCTGCATTCAACTCATGGAGCGCACTGACGCCATCGGAGCGGGCCGAGTACCTAAACAAGATCGGCGACGCCTTGGCAGTTCGTATGGATGAGATTGGGTCGGTCATTTCGCGTGAGACAGGAATGAACAAACCTTTTTCGAACATGATTCAGGTTGGTCTTCCAATCAATTCATTCAAACAAGCATCAGCGGTCGCGCAATCATTTGAAT
>JBEAOI010000056.1:0-3503 GCA_041165005.1 Actinomycetota bacterium | reverse complement strand
AACTCGGAATCACCGCTCGTTGCCTCGTTTACGGCTGCGCCTGAACCATCGTAAAACAGATTTGATGTATTTCGATCGGTCCAATCTGTAATCCGCGAAAGTGTGTCAGTACCAATGAGGAGAACTTTCTTTGAGCCCATGGCGATAAGACCATGCGCAACAACAAGTCCGTACACGAAGCCGGAGCAGGCAGCGTTGATGTCGAACGCTCCGCACTTCAAGCCAAGCAAATGTTGAACTGTTGCGGAAGTCGCAGGTACTTGACGATCAGGTGTGGTTGTTGACAGCACAAGTGCATCAATTTGGTCTGGCGAAACTCCAGCCATCTCCATTGCGATTCGTCCACTCTCTACCGAGAGTTCAGCTGTGCTTCCGCCAATGTGGCGACGATGAATACCCGTTCGCTCGCGAATCCATTCGTCGGACGTTTCCATGGTCTTTGACAAATCATCATTTGTCACAACCTTCGGAGGAAGTGCCGTGCCCCAGCCTGTGATGACGCCACCGATGGCGTTAGCGGGAATGTTCGGCATGCGAATAAACCTTAGTGAGTTCGCAACCAGGCGATTGGTTGATGCGCCGTGACACGTTCTCCGTCAACTGCAATGAAATTTTGCAATATGCCAGAAAACGGTGAACGAACTTCAGTTTCTGCAACATGACCGATGATCTGTCCAACTTCGATTCGTGAGTTATTCGCAACGGATGAGATCTTTTGGAACAACCCCGCGGCAGGGGAAACAACCATTCGTTCAACTGCGAAGAGATGTTCACCTTCATGCACCGAACCTGGTGGCAATGTGGCGGTTGGCTGGAGCGCGTCAATCCATTCAATTAACTTGTCGAGATCATCGGGTGTTGCAACACTGATCGATTTCGATCCCTCGATGGTTCGCTTGGCCATTCCTGTGAGTACTCCACCTGGACCAAGTTCAATAAAGCCGACTATTCCCGATTCGGCCATGGTGAGCAGACAATGCTTCCAACGCACTGGTGAGGAAAGCTGGGCTGACAACAGGGTGGACCATTCTTCACCGCTGTCGTGTGCGCGCGCATCAACGTTGCTAATTACTGGTACGTCAATGTTTCGTGGCTTGGCAAGTGCAATTGCCTCACGCAACCGATCTCGTGCACTTGTCATGTACGGAGTGTGGAATGCGCCTGACACAGGTAGCGCCATTACTCGTTTTGCTCCAAGCGCCTTTGCTTGCTCAGTTGCTTTTGCAACGCCCTCTACGGAACCAGCAATCACGATCTGACCTGGAGCATTGAAATTGGCAACCCACACATCACTGTCAGCAAGACGGCAAGCAGTTTCAACTTCATCGTCGTCCAATCCAAGAACTGCAGCCATCGTTCCTGGCGATTCGGTTCCTGCATCGTGCATCGCATCTGCTCTGGCAACGACTAGACGTATGCCTTCGTCGAAACCAAGTGCGCCGGTTGCCGCGAGAGCCGTGTATTCACCAAGACTGTGTCCGGCACAGAGGCTTGGTTCAATGCCAAGACGTTCAACGGCGTCAAGCACCATGAGTGACGACACAAAGGTGGTCAGCTGGGCATTACGTGTGTCCTTCAATTCCTCAGCGTCGGCTTCTAAAAGGAGTCGGCCTACGTCGCGGCCAGAAATATCAGATGCTTCCGTGACGAGTTCCCAGCTGTCGTGGCCAACCCAGGGTTGGCCCATACCAGGGCGCTGTGAACCCTGACCTGGAAAGGTGAAAGCAAGCATGTCGGGGACAAGCGTAGAACTTCCAAGGGGTCGGTACGCTGTTTCCCACTTCACTCAAGCCCGAGTGGCGGAATGGCAGACGCGACGGACTCAAAATCCGTTATTCGAAAGGGTGTGTGGGTTCAACTCCCACCTCGGGCACCAACATGGACACTCCTACACTCGCTGATGTGAACATTCGCGGAGTTGCCCAAAGACTCATCGAAAAGCGGCTGCGCCGAAACTCTGAGAACTTAAAGCAACTACAAAATGAACTCACCTTGTTAGATGAGCAACTTGATGCATTGCGTGATGATGCAAATGACAAGGAAATGCGAAGTTTGGTTTCCGAAACACCTCTTGCATTGCACGAGTATCGCGATGCGCAGAAACATGTAGAGGCCTTGCTCGAGCATCGTGACTTTCTGCTTCGCTCAATTGCTGAGCAAACGAGAAACCAAGATGAGTTGCTGGACAGGCTTGGAAAAAGCTGATGCCCAACACGGTTCGAATTGTTGTTGCTGAAGATGAAGCGATTATCCGCTTAGATCTTGTTGAGACGTTGCAAGAAGAGGGCTACATCGTGGTCGCCGATACGGGACGTGGTGATACTGCGATTGATCTCGTTCGCGAACACAAGCCGGATGTTGCAATTTTCGACATCAAGATGCCTGGACTCGATGGACTTGCGGCCGCTCAAGTGGTGTCGGCAGAAAAAATCTGCCCAGTTGTCATGCTGACTGCATTCAGCCAGCGCGAAGTCATTGAGCAAGCTCGCGACGCAGGCGCATTGGCTTATCTCGTTAAGCCATTTCAGAAGACGGATTTGGTGCCTGCAATTGAATTAGCAATTGGACGTTTCGCTGAAATGAAATTGCTCAGTGGTGAGCGAGATGCGCTCGATGAGCAACTTCAGTTAAGAAAAGTCCTAGACCGTGCGAAAGGAATCCTCATTGATTCCTATTCAATGACCGAGCAGGCAGCCTTTGATTTCATCCAAAAAGGAGCGATGTCATCGCGGTCCCGAATGAAGGATGTAGCGCAGCGTGTGATTGACGGCGATCTCACGCCCAATTCGTGATATTCATAACGCTATGAAATTGATGGCGCTCGATGGCAACTCGTTGGCATATCGTGCGTTCTTTGCGTTGCCGACCGACATGGCAACTGCGAGTGGTCAAGTCACCAATTCGGTGTATGGATTTTGCACCATGCTCAACACTCTCGTTAAAGACCACAAGCCAGATGGTGTCATCGTGGTGTTTGACAGACGTGAAAAAACGTTCAGGCACGAAGCCGTTCCTGAATACAAAGCACAGCGCGAGCAACAGCCCGACATTTTGTATCAGCAGTTAGACATCATTAAAGAGCTTCTGGTCGCATTTGGTATCCCAGTCATTGATGCCGTCGGATTCGAAGGCGACGATTTGATTGCCACAATTGCAACTCACGCTGAAGAACAAGGGTCCGAGTTGATTGTGGTGACGGGAGACCGCGATAGTTATCAGCTTGTGAAAGACCCGCTCATTCGCGTGTTGTATAACAAGCGAGGTGTAAGCGATTACGCGCTATATGACGAAGCGGGAATCTTTGAGCGAACAGGCGTCACTCCGGCGCAGTATCCCGACTATGCAGCATTGCGCGGCGACCCAAGCGACAACCTGGAAGGCGTGCCAGGTGTAGGCGAAAAGACGGCTGCAAAACTCATCAATCAATACGGAAATCTTGAATCCATTTTCGATGCTGCCGATCAGCAGACTCCAAAGTTGAAGGACTCTTTGCATGCGAGTCG
>JBEAOI010000055.1:0-3141 GCA_041165005.1 Actinomycetota bacterium | reverse complement strand
CCATTTACCGTGACCCCACCCGAGGTGGTGTTGGCAACCACTTTCTCGCTCACCTTCGAGTCTTCGGCAAACACGTACAAAGCCAATGGATGCTGACGGCCGTTCACGAAGCTCAGTGCTTCATCGATGGAATCAATTTCGATAATTGGCAAGATTGGTCCGAAGATCTCTTCTTGCATTACCGGTGATGATTTGTCGACATTCACCAACACCGTTGGTGCGATGTATCGCTCGGACTCCTCTGTTTGTCCACCAACAGCAACAGTTCCCGAACCGATCATGGACTTCAAACGCGTGAAGTGCCTTGGAGACACCACTCGCGCGTAGTCCTTACTTGCACGTGGATCAGATCCATAAAACTCAGTGACCGATTCGCCAATGGCCTTTACCAATTTTTCGGACACCGACTTGTGCACCAGTACATAGTCGGGAGCCACACAGGTTTGTCCGGCGTTTACATACTTTGCCCACGCAATTCGCTTTGCGGCAATTTCAATGTTTGCCGATGCATCAACAATGGTTGGGCTCTTGCCACCAAGTTCAAGTGTTACTGGTGTGAGGTTTTCGGCAGCAGCGCGCATAACCACTCGACCCACTGTCCCGTTACCCGTATAGAAAATGTGTTCAAACTTTTGCGCGAGCAGTTCGGTGGTTTCCTGCACTCCACCTTCAACAACAGCAATTGCCTGCGTGTCCAAATACTTCGGAACCAACTTTGCCAACACTGCAGACGTAGCCGATGACACTTCCGATGGCTTCATGACGACTGCGTTACCTGCAGCAATTGCGCCAGCAGCAGGAACAAGCAACAACTGCACTGGATAGTTCCACGGTGCAATTACCAAAACTGTTCCTAATGGTTCAGGAATGCGGCGCGAAGAACCTGGCTTTGACACGAGCGGCGTTGGCACCTTGCGCGGCGATGTCCACTTCTTCAAATTCTTCAACATCAACTTCACTTCGGCAATGGCGAAACCTAAGTCATACATCCACGCTTCTTCAACACCTCGACCAAGGTCGGTCTTCAGTGCTGCAGAGAACTCGTCTTGGTTCTCTTCAATCATGCGAATCATGGCTTCAAGCTGGGCCTTGCGCCATGAAAGTGGACGAGTGACTCCCGATTGAAACGCTGCGCGAGTTTGACTGACTACTTGACTAACACCGAATTGACTCATGAATGAAGACTAGACCAGCACATTGCTAATCATGAACCGAACCATCAGGCATGATCACACCAGCAAAGTTTGCACCGTCGAGCCTTGCGTTTGCGAGATTGGCTCCTTTGAGGTTTGCACCGATGAGATTGTCTCCCCACAGATCGAAACCCGAAAGATTTGCGTCCTCTAGGTTGGCGCCTTCAAGGTTTGCATTTTCAAAATTCGCACCGTCGAGATTCGCCTCTTTCAAATTGCATCCCTCAAGGTTTGCCTGAGCAAAGTTGGCCTGAAAGCAGTCAGCGCCGCAGAGCCCGGCTCCCCAAACCTTTGCTTCTGATAGATCTGCCCCGATCAGCATTGCATCCACCAAAATTGCACCGGCAAGGTTGGCATGCTTCAGATTTGCCCCGCTCAGATCGGCGCCCTGCAAGTTGGCGCCCCTCAGATCGGCTCCCTGCAAATTGGCATGAGAGAGATCTCGGTACGGCCCGATCTCAATTCCGTTGACAATCACAACCCGAAATGTAGACCACCAGATCGGCGAGAAGTACAAGTGAGCAAGAAAATATTGGAGCGGACGACGAGATTCGAACTCGCGACCCTCACCTTGGCAAGGTGATGCTCTACCAACTGAGCCACGTCCGCATGTATTACGGATTTGAGTTTAGCAGGGGGTCTGCATTCCTCAACATGTCAGCTTTGGCTGCTTCTGATGTGCCATATCGCACCACCCCTGCCAACGACGCGAGCACAATGACCGCTCCGACCATTTGCCAAGGCTTGATTCGCTGGTCGAAGATCGCCCATGCGAAACACATGGAGATAACTGGACCAAGCAAGCAGATAAGCGAAGACGTCGACGCCGCTACAAATTTTTGCGCCCACACAATGGCTGTATGACCCACAGTTCCCGGAATGAGTGTCATCGTCAGCACCAACAAAAAGTCGCGTTGTGAAATTGAAGTGATGTCCTTACTTGTTAGCAACGCCCACGCGCCGGCAATCACCGCTTGAATCAGCGCAATGCTGAACATAAATGACCACGTATTGAAACCTTCGGTGCGCATCTTTTTTGTTGCAACGAAATAGCCCGTCCAAAGCACCGCATTGATGAACGCAAGAACGTCGCCATACAACGCCGCCCCTCCACCACCGCCTGCTGCAACAACAACTAGAGCAACGCCACAGAAACTGCTGAATGCACACAGCACCTGCAACTTGGTGATCTTTTCTTTCAAGTAGCTCGGCGCAATGAACAGCATCATTGCCGAAGATGTGCTGCCAATGAGTGTCGCGTTCGCAATAGACGTGTTGGTGAACGACATAAACCCAAAGATGGTGGAGACACCAAAGAAAACACCAGGGATAAACGCACTACGCAAAATGCGAAAACTGATTTCTGCTTTCCTACTTCGTGCGATGAAGAACAACACAATTGGCCACATGGTGACGCGATAAAAGATTGTCGAATTGATCGACATGTCAATTGCAACCGTGAGAATAGGACCGATTCCCCACGCAAGATTTGCAAGGAGCACTCCGCTTATTGGGAAGACTTGAGCGCGAGCGCTAATTGCGCTTCCCGCACGCGCTACTTTGTTCACGCCTTGGCGTCTGGTGGGCGTAAGTCAACTCGCAGCACCAAGAAACCGTCTTCAATGGTTGCTTGCGAGTCACCAATCATTGCAAAATCTTGAAAATCCATTTGCGCTTGAGTAAGAAACATTTGGCGCTCTTCGCCAGCAACAGGAGGAAGTGGGCGACGCTTTACAGCAGAAGCACGGTCCTTGAATCGAGCGATCATTTCGGAGGGGTCAAAAGCGGCCATTACTCAAAACTACCTAACTATTACTTCAACAACGGGTCAATTGGTTTACGCGAAACAGAAGCCTCAGCACGGACTTCAACTTGCTCTTCCCTGCGACGTTGAGGAACTGATGCGACACGCGGTTTTGGTGCAGGAGCAGCTACTCGTGGTTTTGTA
>JBEAOI010000054.1:0-3221 GCA_041165005.1 Actinomycetota bacterium | reverse complement strand
TTAGTTACCTGCTCGGTGAGTGTGCCTTTCATCAGGCCTAGCCAATTGCGATACACGATTACCTTGTCGGGTGCATCAACTGCAGCAACAGAGTCTTCAAAGTCCATAATTGCGGTAAGCGCAGATTCCAATATCACATCGCTCATGCCAGCAATGTCTGCTGCACCAATGGGGTGAGAGCGATCAATCACTATCTCGATGTGTAAATCATTGTGCTTAAGGAAGAGCGAACTGGGTGACGTTGCATCTCCGCGATGTCCAACAAATGCAGTTGGGTCAGAAAGCGCGTGAGCAACTCCAGAAACAAAACCAACCAGCGCACCACCAGCCACCTCGTAGTTCGTAACTTGTCCGTGTTTTGCGCCAACAAGAGGTACTGCCATGTCGAGCAGTTCGCGAGCCCACGCGATGACTTGTGCACCACGCTGAGCGTTGTATGCGCCGCCCGGGTTTGGTGTTCCCAGCGCATCAGTTCCATACAGCGCATCGAACAACGAACCCCAACGAGCATTTGCAGCGTTTAAGGCATAACGGGCATTCATGACAGGCACAACAAGTTGTGGTCCAGCAATTGAAGAAATCTCTGGATCAACGTTTGCTGTGTTGATGGCAAACGCTTGGCCTTCGGGAATGATGTATCCAATTTGGCGAAGAAATGCTTCGTATGTCGTGACATCAAATGGCCGACCACCTTGGTCGCGATGCCAGTCGTCAATGCGGTGTTGGAGTTGTGCTCGAATGTGCAAAAGCTCGGTATTGCGCGGTTCGAATTCAGAAGCAAGTTGGGCTAAACCAACCCAAAAAATCTCGGCAGTTATTGGAGTTTCGGGTAACACTTCGTTTTCAACAAAGCCCACAAAATCGGGATGAACATGTAAGCCTGAACGCAGCAGATACTTGGTGGTGTTAGGCGACATGGCACTCCTGCAATGCGATAAATATAACTATCACACACTAGGCAACGAGATGTCACCAAGTCAATTGCGTAAGTGCCTTAGCCGTTAATGCGGCATGGCATGCGCTTGATGCCATTAATGAAGTTGCTCTGCAAATAAGCAGGCTCTCCGGTAATCACCAGGTTCGGCAATCGACGACGAATCTCGTCAAACATCACGGCAATTTCGCGACGTGCCAAGTTTGCACCAAGGCAGAAGTGAGGGCCGCCTGCGCCGAACCCAACCTGTGCGGGTGCAAGCGAGCGAGCAATGTTGAACTGGTGCGGGTTCTCATAAATTTCTTCGTCACGATTACCCGAGTTGTACCACATCACTACTTTTTCGCCGGCTTTAATTTTCACGCCGCGAATTTCGGTATCGCGTGTTGCCGTGCGACGGAAGTGAATGACGGGTGAAGCCCAACGAACAATTTCTTCTACAGCACCTTTTGCTTTTGCATCAAAGTCTG
This sequence comes from Actinomycetota bacterium, assembly GCA_041165005.1. Classification (GTDB taxonomy): domain Bacteria; phylum Actinomycetota; class Acidimicrobiia; order Acidimicrobiales; family Ilumatobacteraceae; genus UBA3006. The sequence goes on along the minus strand of JBEAOI010000054.1, from coordinate 1,817 downwards.
CGTACCACGCAGCCTTTTGATCTGGGTGTTCGGTCAACTGCAACATGCCATGGCTAATAGCGTTGCGAGTCGTTTCGTTGCCTGCAACAGCGAGCAAAATGAAGAAGCTGCCAAACTCTTGTGAACTCATTCGTTCACCATCAACAATTGCGTGCATCATGACGCTGGTGAGATCGTTGGTGGGGTTAGCCAAGCGTGCCTCGCCAAGTGCTTGGGCGTAGGCAAACATTTCAAGAGCAACATTGAGCAAGTTTTCAATGGTGCCGCCAAAGTCTGGGTCGCCCGCTCCAAGAATGACGTTTGTCCATTCAAGAATCTGACGCTCGTCGCTTTCTGGAATGCCCATCATTTCGCAAATGATTTGCAGTGGGAACGGTGCGGCAATGTTGTCGACAAAGTCGAACTCTTCGTTATTGCCGTACTTTTCAAGAACTTTGTCAACAATCGTCTTGGCTTTGTTCTTTACGTACTCTTCAACGCGAGTGATTTCTTTTGGAGTAAAACCCTTTGACACGATGGTGCGCAGGCGCACGTGCTTCGGGTCGTCCATGCTGATCATGGAGCCAAAGAATTCGTTCAGTTCAACGGTGAGGTCGGCAATGTTGGAGCCCTTGCCGCTGCAGAACAATTCGGGGTTGCGGCTTACATGCCAAATATCGTCGTGCTTGGTGAGTGCCCAGTAGCCCGGCCCAACGGGGAAGTTGGCTAGGGGAATTTCGGGGAAGAACTTCACTGGGGCTTCGCGGCGCAAAGTGGCAAAGACCGACTCGCGATGCTGGCGGGATCCCTTCCAGAATTCGGGGTCTGAGATGTTGATCGAGTCCACTGCGACAGGGCTGAGTTCCATGCCGAAATGGTACCGTTGCTTCACTATTCACTACGGATCGAACGGAGTTTTCAATGTCCGAAGCAGTCATCGTCGCAACCGCCCGCAGCCCAATTGGTCGTGCCAATAAGGGTTCACTCATCGACCTTCGTCCAGACGACATGGCCGCACAGATTGTGCGCGCACTTATGGCCAAGGTTCCACAGGTGAAAGGTTCCGACGTTGAAGACCTGATGCTCGGTATCGGTCAACCAGCCGGTGAAGGTGGTTTCAACATTGGACGCATGGTGGCAATTCTTGCTGGCCTCGACGATGTACCAGGCGTAACCGTTAACCGTTACTGCTCGTCAAGCTTGCAAACCATTCGCATGGCTGCACATGCAATTAACGCTGGTGAAGGCGATTGCTTTATTGCTGCAGGTGTTGAAACAGTAAGCCGTTATGCATCGGGTGCAAGCGACATGGCGCCGAACGCAATCTTCAAAGGCCCAGCAGAGCGCACGAAGGCTCGCGCCGCAGGCGGTCAAGGAACATGGACTCCGCCAGTTGGTTTGCCAGACGCTTACATTGCCATGGGTCAGACTGCAGAAAACGTTCGTGAAATTGAAGGCGTTACTCGCGAAGAGATGGACGCATTTGCAGCACGTTCACAACAGCTTGCAGTAAAGAACCAACAGAACGGTTTCTTTGAGCGCGAAATTACTCCGCTCGTACTTCCAGACGGAACCGTTGTCAGCAAAGACGACGGCCCTCGCGATGGAACCACCGCAGAAGGTCTTGCACAATTGAAGCCAGCATTCCGCCCTGACGGACAAATCACTGCAGGTAATGCATGCCCATTGAACGACGGTGCAGCAGCAGTCATGGTGATGAGCGCAGCAAAGGCAAAGCAACTTGGAATCACGCCACTTGCACGAATCATTTCGTCGGGTGTATCGGGATTGAACCCAGAAATCATGGGACTCGGACCAATTGAAGCGTGCCGTCAAGC
>JBEAOI010000053.1:0-6618 GCA_041165005.1 Actinomycetota bacterium | reverse complement strand
TGTATGCAACCGGAGCCCGCATTTCTGAAGCATGTGGACTCTCGCTTTCTGATCTGGATATGGAATCTCAGTTGGTGCGCTTGTTTGGTAAAGGTTCGAAAGAGCGAATTGTTCCGTTTGGCAGCCACGCAAAGGCGGCTTTGGAAGATTGGCTAGGGGCTGGTGGAAGACCGATGTTGGTTCCAGAACAGTGGACGAAGCGTGACCATGCTGATGCGGTCTTTCTTGGTTCGCGCGGCACACGACTGAGTCGTCAAGCTGCGTGGGGAATTGTTCGCAAGTATGCCCAGATTGCCGAAGTCGGTGATGAAGTTTCGCCTCATGTTTTGCGGCACTCATGTGCAACGCACATGTTGATCCACGGCGCAGATCTTCGAATTGTGCAAGAACTGCTCGGTCATGCGTCAGTAAGTACCACGCAGGTGTACACGCGAGTGGACAATGAAGTGCTATTCGATATGTACAAGGAATCTCATCCACGAGCCCGTATTGGCTTTTCAGGAGCGAAGGCATGAAGCATTTGTTTCATCTTGTAAAGCGATTCAATTCCTCGTGGTCACGTAAAGATGTCACCGAAGATGAGTTGGGTATGGTTCGTTCGGTACTCACAGCAAGTGAATTCAATTTGTGGAATCAATTCAGCATCGCCGACCGACGGCACAGCGTTGAAGTTGCGCAAAGGTTTGCTGTGCTGCTTCCTGGAGCAACCCGTGAGCAAAGAGCTGGCGTGCTGATGCATGACATTGGGAAGATACAAAGCAATCTGTCAACCTTGACGCGTGTGTGTGCAACTTTGGTCGGTCCGCGAACGAAGCGATTTAGGCTGTATCACCAGCACGAAGAAATTGGTATCACCATGCTTCGGCACGCAGGTTCACACGCTGATGTGATTGCAGTGCTCAATCAAACGTGTAATGCAGAGGTGGCTGCAGCGTTTCGTTCGGCCGACAACATTTAGCGGGGGTAGAACCCAATCGCGTTGTGCGCACGAGCAAGAGTTGCCTGGGCAACGGCTCCTGCTTTCTCGGCACCAATTCGTAACAGGCGACCGAGTTCGGCTTTGTCGTTCATGAGTTCTGTATATCGCGCTTGAATTGGTGTGAGCATTGCTGCAACCGCAGCACCGCAATCGCTCTTTAGCGCACCATATTGCGTGTACTGTGCGGCAAGCTGTTGGGGTGTAGTTCCCGTTACCGCACTCAAGATGTCGAGTAAATTCGCAATCCCTGGTTTAGCCTCGCGGTCATAGCGAACTTCATTTTCAGAGTCGGTAACGGCTCGTTTGAACTTCTTCTCAATGGCCGCCGGTGCATCGAGTAAGTAGACACATCCTGCATCTGTCTCGGACGACTTCGACATTTTTGACGTTGGGTCAAGCAAATCCATGACGCGCGCACCTGCAGGGGGTGTGACTGCCTTCGGCAGTACGAAGGTGTCTCCAAAGCGATGGTTGAAACGCACAGCAATGTCTCTCGTGATTTCAATGTGCTGACGCTGATCGTCTCCAACAGGTACTTCGGCCGCGTCGTACAACAAGATGTCGGCAGCTTGAAGTGCAGGGTAGGTAAAGAGCCCAGCAGAGACAAAGTCGGCTTCGCGTTTGGCGGATTTGTCCTTGAACTGAGTCATTCTGCTCAACTCGCCAAAGCTCACCGTGCATTCCATAATCCACCCCAATTGAGAGTGTTCAGGGACGTGCGATTGAACAAATACTGTTGCAACTTCTGGGTCAAGACCGACTGCAAAGAGCATTGCGGCAAGCTCCACAGTGTTTTTGCCGAGCACGCCAGGTTTGTCGGTGATGGTGAGGGCATGCAGGTCGACAATGCCATGGAACACGTCGTTGTGATGTTGCCCTGAGACCCAGTTGCGGAGAGCGCCCAAATAGTTGCCCAGGTGAACATCGCCAGTCGGCTGAATGCAAGAAAGTACGCGAGCCACGGTGTAACGCTAGTGCAAGTGGCTCAACGGGCTCAGGACATTTCGGGTCCGTGAACTATTCTCTAGCCATGGCTTATGAGGTAGCGACCCCGGTTTATGACGGTCCATTCGACCTTCTGTTGCACCTCATTTTGAAAGAAGAAGTTGATATTCATGAGGTTTCGCTGACCCGCATCGTTGAGGCATATCTCGAAGAAATCCAGCGCATGCAAATGCTCGATCTCGATGTAGCGACAGAGTTCCTCCTTATCGCATCAACGCTGGTCGAACTGAAGACTCGGCGACTGCTTCCCGGCCGCGATGACATGGATTTGGACGAAGAACTGGCTTTGTGGTCAGAGCGCGACTTGCTGTTGGCGCGACTGCTCGACTGCAAGACGTTCAAGGATGTAGCGGCCGTATTCAGTCAATTAACTGAACGAGCAAGCTTAAGTTTTCCTCGTCGCTCAGGACCAGATGAGCGCTTTGCTGATCTGCTTCCCGACATGCTCGATGGTGTCACCCCCGCACGTTTGCAGCGCGCCTATCTGCGAGTCACCCAGCCGAAACCACCTACATCAATCGATCTGTTTCACGTTGCTCCTATTCGAGCAAGCGTCGCAGATGCGTTGATGGAAATGCTCGAAACTCTTCCGAAGTTGGGCAAGGTGACATTTCGACAGATCACCGAGGCGATTTACGATCGCATCGAAGTTGTGGTGCGGTTCCTTGCAATTCTCGAATTGTATAAACAAGGCCGAGTGTCTCTTGAACAGTCAGATCGCTTCGGTGATATTGAAGTGCAATGGACTGCAGGGGATGACACAGGATTCGTCGCTGCTCTACAAATTGACGACTACGAAGGATGACAAAGAGGAATTCATGACTGAAGAAAACATCTCAGCGGAATCTGTACGGGCTTTGGAAGCAATCCTGCTCGTTGCAATGGAACCAGTTGACCCAACACTGCTTTCGCAACTACTTGAAATTTCTGTCGCTGCTGTTGATGGGTTGTGTGAGCGACTTGCCGCTGCATATGAAGAGGCTGGACATGGTTTCCAGTTGGTGAAGGTTGCCGGAGGGTATCGATTCCAGTCGCATCAAGACGTTGCTTCGTATGTTGAACGTTTTGTGCTCGATAGCCAGCAGGCACGCATTTCATCGGCAGCGCTTGAAACTCTCGCGATCATTGCCTACAAGCAACCAATTTCTCGTGGTCAAGTTGCAGCAATTCGTGGAGTCGATCCAGACGCAGTCATGCGAACATTGCAAGCACGTGGTTACATCACCGAGACATCGCGTGATGATGGTCCAGGTCAAGCAGTCTTGTTTGGCACTACATCACTGTTTCTGGAGCGTCTAGGTATTGAGTCATTGGCGGCGTTACCACCAATTGCCGATTTTGTTCCAGATGCTGCAGTTGTTGAAGCGCTTGAACAAGGTTTGCGAATCGCGCCACCTGCTCAATGATTGACGAGGGCGAGCGTTTACAGAAAGTTCTCGCTCAACGTGGGTGGGGAAGCCGAAGAGCTTGTGAGGAAATCATCGCCGAAGGTCGTGTAACCGTCAACGGCGAGGTTGCGGTTCTCGGTCGTCGTGTGAATGTTGATGTAGACACTGTTGAAATTGATGGAGCGCCAGTAGGTGTTCGGCCGGACTTGGTGTACTACTTGCTCAACAAGCCTGTTGATGTCATCAGTACGGCAATTGATACTCACGATAGAGAAACGGTCGTTGACCTAGTTCCAGCAGAACCACGTGTGTATCCAGTCGGTCGTCTAGATGGCGATTCAGAGGGCTTGCTACTCATCACCAACGATGGAGAACTGACAAACCGAATTACTCATCCGAAGTACGGGCTTGAAAAGGAATATCTGGTTCAAGTCGACATTTCCTCTGCTGATGTCAGTGATGTGGCTATTCATCGGTTGCGAAATGGCATTGAACTGGAAGATGGAATGACCGCACCAGCTGAGGTGAGCAGGTTGCAAGAGGGTGTTCTGAGAATGGTCATTCATGAAGGTAGAAATCGCCAAATTCGACGCATGTGTGAGGCCGTTGGTTATCCAGTGATTCGGCTGGTTCGTACGCGAATCGGACCGATCATGGATAAGAAACTTGGTCCGGGGCAATGGCGCAACCTCACACAGGCTGAAGTCAAACTCTTAATTGAGGCAGTCACTGAGTAGTGCTCGGTTACGATGTTTCTCTGTGAAACAGCGTCGAGCGAACATTTTTGGGCTTGGGCTGATTGGCGGTTCACTTGCCGCAGCGCTTACGGCGCGGGGTTGGCATGTAACGGGAAATGACATGCATCCTGAAACCGAAGAGGAGGCACTCCGCCTCGGACTTGTGGCAGCACGAGGTATTGACGCCGATGCAGAGTTGTCCTTTGTTGCTACTCCAGTCTCTTCGGTTGCCGATCAAGTGCGTCGCGCACTCGAAACAACTCGAGGTCTTGTTACTGATGTTGGTGGTGTGAAAGCACATATCGCTCGCGAGATCACCGACCCACGTTTCATTGCTGGTCATCCAATGGCCGGAAGCGAGCTCATTGGTCTCGCTGGTGCAGATGCTTCATTGTTTGAAGGTGCGGTGTGGGTGTTAACACCATCTGAAAACACTCCTGACTCCAACTTTGCCTATGTTGCTCAGGTGGTGAAAGAACTTGGTGCAGAATTCGTTGTGCTCAGCGCGGAACGTCACGACCAACTGGTCGCCATTGTTAGCCATTTGCCTCATCTCACTGCAGCAACGCTGATGTCGCTGGCACATGATCGCGCGGAAGAGCACGTTGCGGTGTTGCGTTTGGCGGCAGGTGGGTTTCGCGATATGACGCGAGTTGCATCTGGCCACCCCGCGATCTGGCTGGATGTATGCAAGGAGAATCGCGAGGCAATTGTTGGCGCGCTTGATGGATTGATTAGTGGTTTACAGGCAATGCGTGTGATTGTGGATGAGGGTAAATCTGACGAACTTCAACAGCGTTTGCAAACTGCTCGCGTAGCGCGCGCAAATCTGCCAGGGCGTGTAAGTAACTTGCTCGATGTAGTTGAGGTTCGCGTTCCTATCCCAGACCGTGCTGGCGCAGCCGCAGAGATTTTTTCGTTAGCCGCTGAGTTGGGTGTGAACACGGCAAACTTTGAAGTTGCACACTCCGTAGAAGGCGATCGAGGAATTTTGGTTTTGGTCATTGATCGTGCAAGTCAAGATGTGTTCAAGGGTGGTTTGATCGCGCGAGGGTTTCGACCATCGATTCAGCAATTGACATGAGTGGAAGTCAATCTCATTCGGTAGCGCCGCTACGGGCACAACTCAATACAACGGTTCGCGTTCCAGGGTCGAAGAGTGTTGCCGCGCGAGCTCTCGTGTGCGCAGCGTTGTCCTCGGGAAAGAGTTCAGTCGGTAACTTGCCAACGGGCGATGACACGGTTTCCATGCTTGCTGGGCTGTCGTTACTTGGAGCACAAATTGAAACAAATGGAAATACTGCGGTGTTCTCTTCGGGTATCGATGTCGATCAGGAGTCACCAATTGTTATCGATGCTCAACTAGCTGGAACCACTGCTCGATTCCTCACCGCAGTGAGTGCGCTGCGTGCTGGAGAGGTAGTCATCACAGGTGAGGATTCGCTGCGTAAGCGACCAATGCACGATCTGCACCAAGCACTGAGCGATATTGGGCTACATGTTTCACCACTAAACGGAGCGGGTGTTCTCCCTGTTGCTGTGAAGCGTGGTGAACAGAAAGCAGATCGCATAAACATTGCTGCAACAACGTCAAGCCAGTTCACTACGGCATTGATGCTCATTGCTCCAAAACTTGCCCGCGGGCTTGCAATTTTCACCGAAGGTGAAGTGGTATCGCAGTCGTACCTGGACATGACACTTGGTGTTCAAAGCAGTTTTGGAGTAACACCCACCGAACATGGTGATCACGTTTTTCGATATGGCAATGGCAATTATGTTGGCGCTCAATACGAAGTAGAACCCGACGCATCGTCTGCTTCATATCCTCTTGCTGCCGCAGCAATTGCTGGTGGGCGAGTGGTGGTGTCGGGGTTGGGACGTTCTTCTCTGCAGGGAGATGCCAAGTTTGTCGATGTGTTGGCTCGCATGGGCTGTCTAGTCGAGATCTCTGGTGATGATGTGGTTCTGTCCCGGCCACAAGACCGTCCATTGCAGGGCGTAGCCATCGATATGCGCGATATGTCCGACTTAGTGCCAACGCTTGCGGTAGTCGCTGCGTTTGCTCAAACTGCAACCACCATCAATGGAGTTGGATTCATTCGCAAGAAGGAAAGTGATCGCATTGGCGATCTCGCCCATGAACTTCGACAACTCGGAGTGCAGGTAGATGAACTAGCTGATGGGCTCACAGTGCACCCTTCAAAACCTCGCGGTGGCATGGTGAACACCCATCACGACCATCGACTTGCCATGTCGCTTGCATTGATTGGGTTGGTGACGCCAGAAGTGGTCATCAACGATCCAAAGGTGGTCACAAAGAGTTGGCCAGAGTATTGGACCATGCTGGGAGCCCTGCAATGAGCGTGCTTCGCCCAGATGGAATCGATGTAGCGCTTGTCATACGTCTGAGTCCGAAACACCCGCGATTTACAGAAATTCAATCACGACACAAAGCAGCTATTGCCGAAGGCAATCCCAGTTATCGCGATCCAGCATCAGGTCTCACTGT
>JBEAOI010000052.1:0-10920 GCA_041165005.1 Actinomycetota bacterium | reverse complement strand
CGTGCACTTGAGTTTGAATCGCGCATGCAGGGAAAGCCATATGCGGCGGGCGGCATTAAGACCACCATGGCGGCAACGCGTGCCGCGACTGACGAAGTGCTCGCGGCAAACGTGGCACGGCTTGCAGGAGAAGCACTTGCATCTGGAACCACCACGCTGGAAGTGAAATCTGGCTACGGGCTGTCGGTGCGCGACGAGGCACGTTCACTGGTTGCCGCTAAAACTGCCACAGCGGAAACCACCTTCCTTGGTGCACACGTTGTTCCGCCCGATTCCAACGCAGACGACTATGTGGCATTGGTGCAAGGCGAAATGCTGGATGCATGCAAGGGCAACGCGAAATGGATTGACGTGTTTTGTGATCGTGGTGCCTTTGATGTTGACCAGGCACGAGCAATTCTGCAAACCGGTGCAGCAGCCGGTTTGGGTACGCGTATTCACGCGAATCAGTTACAGCAGGGTGGTGGGGTGCAGCTTGGCGTTGAACTTGGTGTCGCCTCATGCGATCACTGCACACACCTTTCTCAGCAAGACATTGATGCGCTATCTGGCGCAAGCGCAACCACGGTGGCAACACTGCTTCCTACGGCAGAACTGTGCACACGTTCACCATTTCCGAACGCACGCAAACTGATTGACGCCGGTGTAACTATTGCGCTCGCTTCCGATTGCAACCCTGGTTCGTCCTACACATCATCAATGCCGCTTGTTGTTTCGCTGGCCGTGATCAATATGGGAATGACCTGCGATGAAGCATTGTGGTCGGCAACTGCGGGTGGTGCACAAGCCTTGCGCCGAAGCGACGTAGGAAACCTACGCGTTGGCTCGCGAGCCGACATGGTGGTGCTGGATGCGCAAAGTCACATTCACTTGGCCTACAGGCCAGGCGTGCAACAAGTGCGTGCAGTTATCCGCGGCGGGAAAACCGTCGTCGGGTCTTTGTAGACGACGGCGAAAGCACTTCGCGTATGCGTCGACTCCAGTTGATTGACTCTGTCGACACGCCTTGAACTTTAATTTCGCTGCGCTGGCGGTCGAGTTCAATCGCGATGTCTGCCAAATTCTTGGGTAACTGTTGGGCAATGGTGTTGCGGAGGTGCGAAGCAAGTGCTGGGCTTTTTCCCTCTGTTGAAACTGCAACGATCACATTGCCGTCGCGATGTGTGGCTGCCAAGTAGAACGAACAACGGTCTGGGTCGTCTGCAGAATTCACCCAAGTGCCGCGCGCGTTGCCTTCGTCATAAATGAGCTGATCAACAGCGTGGTTGCCAGTTGCAGTAATGACCAGTTGAAAGCCTTCGGTGTCACCTGCCTCAAATGTTCGCTGCACCAACGTGGCGTTCGGCATGGTGGAAAAATCATCCACAAAGTTGGGGGAGATGACGGTGACGTGTGCGCCTTCGTCGGCAAGTGCTTTTGCTTTGCGGTAGGCGATGCGACCGCCACCAACGACAAGAGCCTTACGCCCTGTGAGATCCAAAATGATGGGAAGCATTAACTTCCCGAGGCAATGAGCTCGTGCACGGTGTTTGGGTCTCGAAGATCGAGGCCAGCAGTTTCACCGATCACGATGATGCTTGGTGCTTGTGCTTCCGCAAGGTGCGCCTCGGCAAGCGTGAGACGTGAAATGGTTTGGTCGGCGCGAGTTCCGTTATGGATGATGGCTACTGGGGTGCCTGGCTTCATGCCTGCATTCAGCAGATCTGCAGAAATCTTTGGCAAATTTGCGGTGCCCATGAGCACCACCAGCGTTGCGCCAGTTTTGGCATGTGCAGACCAATCAACGCTTTCGTTTGGGTCTTCACAATGACCAGTCACCACGGTGACGGCACGTGCGATGCGCCTGTGGGTTACAGGAATACCGGCAATTGCAGGAACGGAAAACGCTGATGAAATGCCGGGAACAATTTCGAAGGAGACGCCAGCGTTAATGAGCGCTTCGGCTTCTTCGCCACCGCGACCGAACACGAATGGGTCACCACCTTTCAGGCGCACAACGTGTTGATGGTTGCGACCGAGTGTGACGAGAAGTTCGTTGATGAGCGCTTGTGTGTGGCTGCCACCTGCGCGTTTGCCAACGTCGATACGTTCTGCACTCGCAGGAATAAGCGACATGATCTCATCGGAAACCAATCGGTCGTGCACCACCACTTGTGCAGATGAAATGAGGCGATGAGCTTTAACGGTCAGGAGGTCTGCGCTGCCAGGACCTGCGCCAACAAGAAAGACGGTCATGCCGTCGCCCTTGCGTGCAGTCCGCATTCAGTTTTCTCTGTGCCTGCCCAACGACCCGAGCGCGCGTCGCCGTCGACAGTTGCTGGTCGCGTGCATGGCCAGCAGCCAATGGAGGTGTAACCCTGACTAGTTAGTGGATGCTCGTTCAACCCGTGAGTTTCCAAATACTTGTCGTAGTCGCTCTGCGTGAAGTTAGCGAGTGGATTGACCTTGATGACATCGCGCAACATGTCGTGGCTCACCAATGGCGTATTTGCCCGACTTGCTGAATCGTCACGACGCAGGCCGGTTATCCATGCTGACTTATTTGCAAGAGCATGTTCAAGCGGCGCAACTTTGCGAATAGCGCAGCATGCGTCGGTGTCGCGTTGCCATAAGTCGTCCGGAAGAACTGTCTCGGCTGGAGCAATGACTTCAAGGTTGCCTGCAGTTTGTTCGGCAAGGCCTTTTGCGTACCACAATGTTTGTGCGAATAAATACTGAGTATCAATCAGTGTCACGGTTGAGCCCTTAACGGTTGACCACGTCATGTGTGCAAGCACTGGGTCGCCAAAACTTGATGTGACCACAAGGTCTGCACCAAATGTTCCATGAGCCCAGGCAATGATGTCCTGAGGCGACCACGATTCAAACTGTTTCGTGATGGTGGCAACGTTGCCCGCAGAGAGCGGTAGCTCTTGCATCAGACTGCGCACTCCGAGTCGCCAACTTCTGCAACGAATGGACCGGTTTCGCCGTAGTCCACGAAGAAGTCCGCGTTTTCTTCTGGCGTAGGGAAGTGATCGAGGTCTGCAAGACCAACTGCAACTGCCGATGCACCACCAGAGCGGTCCATCCATGCGCGGAAAGTTTCACCAGCCGAACGCTCTTCAGCGAAGCGACGAACCACGCGGGTAACAGCCTGTGGTGCAGCCTTTGCAGGAACACGCAAAGCCTTTTCACCAAAGAAGATCTGCTCTTCGCCTACATAGCCACCAAGCAACATTTGGTATCCAGGCGCAGCCTGACCGTGTGCGCGGCGCTCGGCACCAAAGAACCCGATGTCGCTGGCGTGGTGCTGGCCACAGCTATTGGTGCAACCAGAAATGTTGATGCGAACGCCACCAACCTCGGCAAGCCCTTCTTCTTCGAGTGCTTCACCAATGGCCTTAGCCAAACCGCGTGACTGAGTGACCGCAATGTTGCAGGTGTCAGCACCTGGGCAAGCAACAACGTCGCGAGCAAGCTCCGCACCTGGGCGTGCCATGCCAATGGCATCAAGAGCCTTGTACAGAATTTCCAGTTGGTCTTCGGTGAGGGCACGGAACACTACGTTTTGACGGTTGGTCAAACGCACATCGGCATTCAAATCGCGTTGAATTTTTGCCAATGCCCTGAACTGATCTGCGGTGATGTCGCCAAGTGCAGCGTAAGCAATTGCGGAAACAGAACCATTTGCAGTTCCGCGAATAACGCTGGTTTGAACCCAGCGCTTAAACGGATCGTTTGACTTCAAGTCAACGCGTACGCCTTGACCAACTTGGGTAATTTCTCCACTTGTTGCAGCGCCTGCTGCTTTGTCGCCAGCTGCTACCACTTCTGGTGGAATTCCACCCGGCCATGTAGACGAAGCGGGGAGTGTGTGACGAACTTTGATTACACGACGACGAACTTCGTCGATACCAAGTTGGTCAACAACCCACTTCAAACGAGCGCGAAGCTTGTTGTCTCGGTTACCTGTTTGATCGAATACACGAAGTGTTGCTTCAATCGTTGGCAACAAATCTTCACGTGAAGTGAAGTCTTCAAGAGCAAGCGCTGGGTGCGGTGTTGCACCAAGGCCGCCGGCAATGTATACGCGAAAGCCTTGCTCAACCGTTCCGTCGTCGTTGGTGCGTGTAGTTGCAACAACACCAAAGTCATTGAACATTGCTTGACCGCAATCGGTTGAGCAACCAGAGAAGTTGACTTTGAATTTACGTGGCAAGCGCTGACCGATCGGGTTGCGCACGAAGTGACGGAACGTTGCTTCAGCCCACGGCGTTACATCAAGTTTTTCGTGTGGGCACGCACCTGCAAGATGGCAAGCCATAACGTTGCGCACGGTGTCGCCGCATGCCTCGCGAGAAGTTAAACCAACCTCTGCAATCTCGCGGAGGAGTGCTGGCATCTTTGTGAGTTCAACGAAGTGAAACTGAATGTTTTGGCGAGTGGTGATGTGGCCCCAACCGCGTGAGTATTCGGTTGACAGCTTTGCCATCAGTTCAAGTTGTTCTGGAGTAATCGTTCCGGCTGGCAACTTGATGCGCACCATTTGATTTGTGCCGCCTTGGCGCTGGCCGTATACGCCGTTGTTCAAACGAATAACGCGAAATACGTCTTCTGGAATCTCTCCAGCGAGGTACTGGGCGATGGCAACTTCGAAGCGCTCAATATCGGCCTGCTGTTCCTTGTACAGGCTTCGTGTTTGCGCGATTACCGGTGCGATTCCCATGGATTCCCCTTGTTGACCTGCATTTGAGCCTTGTGGCTAAATACGACTAATACGGTCAACTTTATCGGGAATAGGCCGGACGGGCAATGCCGAGCCCGGAATTATTGACCGGGGTCTTGCCCGATCTCACGGAGACCATCGTGAAGCGCTTTGCGCAGGCGACGGGCCATGTCGGGGCTGAAATGGCCAACCAGGCCTTCGCCCGCATGTCCAATTTCGTCGATGGTCAACACAATGCGCGGCTCAGCGTCGTCATAGTCGTCGCTAATGGCAACACCCCATGAAATGAGCTTGGCGTCTTCATCGCCTGCTGGGAGGTCACTTTGCTGGAACGGATAGTCGTCAATCGATCTGCGCATGGGGCAAGTCTGACAGATTGCGAGTTAGGCGATGTACTTCACCCCAAGCAAAGAAACCGTGGCAATGCACGCCCAAGAGGTGAGTGCAAGCACCAATGGCCGGCCACCAACTTTCATGAGGTCGCGAAGTTTCACTTCAGAGCCCAAGCCAACGAGAGCTGCCGCAAGTGCCCACTGCTCAATCTTTTTCAGCGGTGATAGCCAATCGTCTGGAATAAAGCCTGTGGTTCGTAGCACCACCATCGCAATAAATCCAACAACGAAAGCAGGGATGAGGGGAGCCTTGCGTCCAGGGAAGCGCGGTGTGATTCCAGCAGATGGTCGTTGAATCCACACGCTGATCACCCCAATAAGCGGTGCAAGCAGAAGCACCCGCGAAAGCTTGACCACGGTTGCCGAATGTACTGCATCGTTTCCACCTGTAGAGGAGGTGGCGATTACCTGAGCAACGTCGTGCACACTTGCGCCCACCCAAGCACCAAACAAATGTGGGTCTCCGAGCCCGACAACATCACGTAGCAGCGGAAGTATTGCAATAGCCAGACTGCCGCACAAGGTGACAAGGGCTATGGCGTAAGCAACCTCTTCCTCGTCTGCGTCCACAACGCCGTCGACGGCAGCAACTGCCGATGCACCACAAATAGAAAACCCAGTGGCAATGAGAAGCGACAGCGATTTTGACACACCAAGACGGGGTCCAAGCCACATGGTTCCTAGGAACGTGGTTGCCACTACTAGCAATACAACGATCACTTCACGACCGCCAAGTTCAACAATTTGTTCTGCGGCAAGTTGCGTTCCAAGCAGGACGATTCCAAATCGGAGAACACGTTTTGCAGCAAATTTCTGCCCAGGTTCACACGACCGTGGAATGACACCTAGGTTGCCGAGGATTACGCCGACAACAAGCGATGCCACAAGTGGGGAAACTGTGCTGAATCTCCAATGAATGTTGAACCCAATAAAGGTCACACCGAACGCAAAAATCAAGCCCGGTAGGTACCTGCGCACAGCAACAATCACTATTGAATTGTAGGATTTGTGCGTGGTTGCGGACAATTCATCAACGCGGGTATGGAGTGAGCGCGGCGAATGGCGCACGCTGTTGGTGGTGCTCTCGGTATACGGGCTAACTGCGCTTACTGTGGTGCGTTACGAAGTGCTCACGCCGTGGCTTGCAGTGCCATTTCTGGCAGTTCTTGGCGCTTGGCACTTGAGCATGCAGCACGAGGTATTGCACGGACACCCATTCAAAAACCAGTTCATCAATGATGCAATTGGTGGAATACCAATCACCCTGTGGATTCCATATTTGGCGTTTAAAAAAGATCACCACGAGCATCACCTTTCAGATCTAACGAATCCCGCACTCGATAACGAGAGCTATTACGTAACGCAAGAACAGTGGGACAAAGCAGGAAGAATTCGTCGTGCAGCGTGGACTGCAAACCGCACCATTTTGTTCCGCATGTTTGTGTGGACAATTGTCAGCACCATCACGTATGTGCTGTCGGTACTAAAGCGCGCGGTGCGAAATGAAAAGAGTGACCGTCTCGCGGTTGCATTGCACATCATTGGTATCGCGTTTGTGGTGTACCTAGTGTCGCTTTCCAGTATGCCGTTGTGGCAGTTTGCATTAGGCACGGTGTACGGCGGTCGCATTCTGAATGCCATACGTCCGTTCCCTGAACACAAATATCAGAGTGGTGTCGAAAACAAAACCGCAATGATTATGGCTGGACCATTTTTTAGTTTGCTCATGTTGAATAACAATCTGCACGTTGCGCACCACGACGAACCGTGGGTGCCGTGGTATCGCGTGAACGCTTTGGCACGCAGGGTGAATGCTGTGGAGCGCGCGCGTGAAGCGGGCTTGCTCTACGAAGGTGGATATGCGGAAGTGTTCCGTAAGTTTTCGTTTAAGCCTGTCGATTCGCCCGTTCGCGAACGAAACTAGTTAACGCGTTGCCACAACAGGGAAGCGCGGATCATTTAGCGCATCACCAAATTGCAGGCCGTTTCCTTCAAGCGGAGGCGAGGTTTTCCAAGGACGCGTTGCGAATACTGCGTCGTCGCCGACGTAGCGGAAGCTAATTGCGCGGCGCAGTTGCACTCCAGTTCCGGCAGTTCCTGGCGCAGAGTGCAGCGTGCGGTAATGGAATGCAACAGCATCACCGAGTTGTACTGGGGTGGAAATCACTTCGTGAGCATTGAGTTCTTCAATTGAAGGCAAGTGCACGAATTCGTGTGCCGAATCGACGTATGCCGTTTGATCTTTGAATCGCTTCGGAATGAAGCGCTTATTCCACTTGTGGCTACCAGCAATAAATCGCAGCGCAACTGAATCGGGAATTGGGTCGAGTGGAATCCAAATGCTCACGTTGTCCATTCCATCGATTCCGTAATACGGATCGTCATGATGCCACGGGGTGACTTCTTTGGTCTCTGCCTCTTTCACCAGCACGTGTTCGTGGAAGAGGCGACAGATCGACGTGCCCATCAAATTGAGTGCTGCCGCAGGGACTGAACCGTGCATGCCAACTTCGGCAAATTCTGGAAAGCGGTTCCAGTTCACGTAGTCATCAAAGAAGCGGCCTGTGGCGCCTGCAGGCGTGTATTCGTTGGCCCAAGGGCCAGGACTTGCCATGTTGTCTGCAACGCCTTTGCGCAGCGACTCCAGCGCTTCTGGCGTAACCAGATTGCGCAACACCACAACGCCATCGCGTTGATATGCGCCACTGAGGTGTGGGTCAATCGACATAACTTCACCCTAATTGGGAGCGAATTGAGTTGAATAAATGAAGAACCCGCCGGCTTAAGCCGACGGGTTCCAGAGTTCCTTGAAGCGGTGACCGCTCGTTACATTCGGAAGCCCTTGTTCACCATGGAGATGACAGCATCTTTGACAGGAATCATTCCTGCAATGATTGCGCCGTTAACGCAATATGTCTGCCAATCCTGGTCGAACGTCATGCCCCAACCAGTAGCTGGTGTCATCTTGAGTAGCCAGCACATTGCAATTGCAACGATGAGGCCCCAGTTTGAACCAATGATTGGAATCTTCTTGATAATGCCCGACAGCTGAACAGTGCCAAGTACCGAATCGACAACGGTCGTTACGGCACCGAGCAGGAGGGCTGCTAGGAGTAGGTATCCAAGTGTGTACATGATGTATTCCTCAGTTCTGTGGGCGTCGTTGCCCACGAATTCGACCGTAAGTGAACTTGTGCGCAAAGTGGGGGATTACACGAGATTGCAACAATTTTGCCGATGTAATGGGGGAAATATCGATTCTGTAACACTTGCAAAGTCGTAAGGTTGGCGCGATGAACGCGGAAGTTTCGGCACATGTAACGGGCGGTCCGTGGTCGCCGTTGCGCATTGCGATGTATCGATCGCTGTGGATTGCGGCCCTGG
Source organism: Actinomycetota bacterium (assembly GCA_041165005.1). GTDB lineage: Bacteria > Actinomycetota > Acidimicrobiia > Acidimicrobiales > Ilumatobacteraceae > UBA3006. The sequence continues at coordinate 2,436 of JBEAOI010000052.1, read as the reverse complement.
TGTCAAACGTAGGCACCTTTATGCATATTGTTGCTGCAGGTTGGGCAATGACGTCGCTCACCGATTCGCCAACGTTGGTTGGGTTAGTGCAAACCAGTTGGGCAGTGCCGGGTTTTGTGTTGGCCTTGCACGCTGGTGCATTTGCCGACATGGTGGAACGAAGGAGATTGATTGCAATTACTCAAGTCCTGGCTCTTGGAATTGCGGCCACATTGGGCGTGCTTGAAATGACGGGCAATCTTGGAGTGACAACACTGTTGGTGGGAACGTTCCTTGAATCCGTAGCACTCACCATTGCGGCTCCTGCATTTATGGCACTCACGCCACAACTTGTTGGTACTCAGTATTTGTCGCAAGCATTCGGTCTCGACTCGGTGTCGCGCAACATTGCGCAATCAGTTGGTCCTGCATTGGCCGGTGCCGTAATTGCATTCACGAGCCCCGGTGCAGTGTTTGTGTTGAACGCAGTCTCGTTCGTAGGGATTTTGATTGTGGTTCGCAAACTTCCACAGTTCACCGTGCAAGTTGAAAGCGCATCAAAGATCAATCACGTCATTAAAGATGGAATTAAGCACGTAGTGCGCACCGCGCAATTACGAAACATTGCATTGCGCTTGGCATTAGTTCTTGGTGCGACTGCTTCTTTGAATTCTGTAATGCCCGTGGTGGCCAAGGAATCGTTGAATGTGGGCTCTGGTGGGTTTGGAATTTTGGCTGGCGCGCTTGGTGTTGGCTCAGTGCTGGCAGTGTGGTTATTGCCGATTTTGCGTAAGAAGTTGAATGCCGAATTACTTGCCGTGGCTACAACTTTCGTCTGGGCTGGAGCAGCCGTTGGCTTTGCTCAATCATCATCGTTGCTCACCGCGGTTCCTGCATTGTTGTTATGTGGGGCAACGCTCATGGTGCTCATGAACGTGTTGTTCTCCACATTTATTGCACAACTACCAGATCATTTGCGCGGCCGTGGATCGTCCATCGGCATGCTGATGGCGTGGTTGGGAACATCTGTCGGTGCATTCGCCTGGGGATTCACCGCATCGTCAACTTCGGTTCGGGTTGCCTTAATTGCTTCTGCTGCGGTATCCGCAGGCATAGGCGTATTGAATCGTGTGGCTTTGCCAATAGGTGCTGAAACGAATTAAGCGTGAACGGTGAGGCGGCGAACTGCTTCCACCACCACATCGTCAACCGTGATGCTTCCGGCTTCAACTGCCTGAGCAAGGTCGACACGCATTTCATGTTCCCAGAATCGTTCTAGGTGAGCAACGGTTGCCTTCACTGCATCCAAGCTGCTATCTGCAGCAAACTGACGTGCAATTTGGTTGGCCATGCGAACAAGAGCGCTTAAGCGATGTGCTGGGTGATCAAGTTCGGCTGTTGCTGCACTACGACCCGGTGACACCTGAACTGCTGTCACTTTGTATTCAGGGCAGTTGGTGGCCCAGTCGGAGTTGTCGGTTGTAATCACGTTGGCACCACTAATTGGGTAGTGGAAGGTGGTGTACACCACGCCAGGAGCCACACGCTCGGTGATCTGTGCGCGAAGCACGGTGTTGCCCACGCGGCTAGAAATCGTTACTTCTTCGCCGTCACGTACGCCACGCTCGAGTGCATCGCTTGGGTGAATTTCCAGCAAGTCTTCTGCGTGCCAGGCAACGTTCTTCGTGCGGCGGGTTTGTGCGCCCACGTTGTACTGGCTGAGAATGCGTCCCGTGGTGAGGAGGAGTGGGAACTTGCGAGTCGACTTCTCTTCAGTTGGAACGTATGGAGTTGGTGTGAACTTGCCAAGACCGCGCACGAACTTTTCCTTGTGCATGATTGGCGTGCCGTTCGGGTTTGCGTCGTTGCATGGCCACTGAACGCTGCCTTCTTCGTCGAGGCGAGCAAATGACACGCCTTTAAAAGTTGGGGTGAGCGCTGCAATTTCATCCATGATTTCGCTGGACTCGTTGTAAGCCATTGGGTGGCCAAGAGCATTTGCCAATTCGCACACAATTTGCCACTCGTGCTTGCCGGTTTGTGGGCGCATGGCGGGACGAACGCGGTTAATGCGGCGCTCTGCGTTGGTGAACGTTCCGTCTTTTTCGAGGAACGATGTGCCAGGGAAGAACACGTGTGCAAAGCGAGCAGTTTCATTCAAGAAAAGGTCTTGAACAATGACGCACTCCATTGCGGAAAGCGCAGACTCAACGTGTGCGGTGTTTGGGTCGGATTGCGCGATGTCTTCGCCGTGTACGAACAGGCCCTTGAAGTTGCCATCAATTGCGGTGTCGAACATGTTTGGAATACGCAAACCTGGCTCGGACTGAATGACTGTGCCCCAGAGTTGCTCAAACATGGTGCGCGTTGCGTCATCGCTGACGTGGCGGTAGCCAGGAAGCTCGTGGGGGAACGAACCCATGTCGCATGAACCCTGCACGTTGTTCTGTCCACGAA
>JBEAOI010000051.1:0-3084 GCA_041165005.1 Actinomycetota bacterium | reverse complement strand
TTCGTGTCAATGCATCCAGGCTGGGCTGACACTCCGGGAGTGCAAGAGAGCATTCCTGGGTTTCGAAAAGTTACTGCACCAATTTTGCGAACTGCAAGCGAAGGCGCCGACACGATTGCATGGCTTGCAGCGGTGAATCCGTTGCCAGGGGGAAACGGATCTTTTTGGTCTGATCGCGAGGTTCGGCCAACGCATAAATCTCCACAATCCAAGAAACTCAATACCGAGTCAAACCGACTTGCACTGTGGCGATACGTCGAAAATTTGTGCAAGTAATTTCGCCTACGCTCGATGCGTGACCTCAGAGTATGAGCAAGCCTTAGCCAAAGTCGCAAGTGGTACGTCACCAGAAATTGCTGCAGCTGATCTTGTTGCTCACATGACGCTTGATGAAAAAGTGCACTGCCTCGATGGTGGTGTTCCGTTTTGGATCGGTATTGGTGACATCACTTCGGGCGGGTATCACAGCCGGCCATTTAGAGGTGCTCGAGTTGAGCGACTAGGAATTCCGGGGTTTCATTTCTCCGATGGGCCGCGTGGAGTGGTTGTTGGCGAAGCAACTGCGTTTCCCGTCTCTATGGCGCGCGGCGCCACGTTTGATCCTGAATTAGAAGTTCGAGTCGGTGATGCAATAGGCAAAGAGCTGCGAGCGATTGGCGCTGATTTATACGGCGGAATTTGTGTCAACCTGCTCCGTCACCCAGCATGGGGTCGCGCACAGGAAACGTACGGCGAAGACCCACATCATGTTGGCGAAATGGGTGCAGGTCTGACTCGTGGAGCGCAACGCCATGTCATGGCAACTCTCAAACACTTCGCATTGAACTCAATGGAGAATGCCAGATTTGGTGTTGATGTAAGTATTGATGAGCGAGCATTGCATGAGGTATATCTCCCTCATTTCAAGCGCATTGTCGACGAAGGCGTTGCTTGCGTTATGACCGCTTACAACTCGGTGAATGGAGAATGGTGTGGCGAGAACACTGCATTGATATCCGACATTTTGCGCGATGAATGGGGTTTCGCAGGGTTCGTAATTTCGGACTGGATCTTCGGACTTCGCGATGGTGTGAAGAGTTTGCAAGCCGGCCTCGATGTTGAGATGCCATACCGCATGATTCGGAATGCGCCAATTGTTTCAGCACTCTCGGAAGGGCTAATTACTGAAGAACTTGTTGAAAGTGCAGTCACGCGCACCTTGGCCACCATGTTGAAGTTCAGCGTAGGAAAATTGCCAGTCAGCGATCGCTCCATAGTGATGTGTGATGAGCACCTTGCACTCAGCCAAGAAGTTGCAGAGAAGTCAATGGTGTTGTTGAAGAACGAAGCAATTGCTGGCGAGAATGTACTTCCGTTGAATCTTGCTGCAGGATCAAAAATTGGTGTATTTGGTCGGCTTGCAGGTGTGCGCAACATCGGAGATGGCGGAAGTAGCGACGTGATGGCGCCAAATGTTGTCACCCCACTTCAGGGAATTGCCGAGCATTTTGCTAATTGCAATGTTCTGCATGATGCAGACGCGACGATTGATGAACAAGTGATTCAAGCAAAGCAGTCAGACGTAGCCATTGTCGTTGTTGGCTACACGAAGGAAGAAGAAGGTGAATTCATAGGTGATTCGGAAGATACGGCTCCGATGCTTTCGCTTATTCCGCGGCAGGACGATCCCGAGTTAGCGCGTGAATACGAAAAGTACATGCACGAGAATCATCATTACGCACCAGATGAAATACGAATCAAGTCCCGTAACGGCACATTTTCTATTGGTGGTGATCGAGAGTCACTCCGCTTAATGGAAGTAGATGTTCAACTGATTCGCTCTATTGCTCAGGTGCAACCACGAATTATCGTTGTCATTGTTGCTGGTAGCGCTGTGGTGATGTCGGAGTGGATTAACGACGTTCCGGCGGTGCTGATGGGTTGGTACAGCGGAAGCAATGGTGGGCGAGCTTTAGCCAATGTGTTGTCTGGGGTAGTGAATCCATCTGGACGCATACCGTTCGTCATTCCACATGACGAATCTCATCTTCCATTTTTTGATCGCAATGCCAAAGCAATTACGTATGACTACTGGCATGGACAGTGGAAGCTCGATCGTGATGGAAATGCAGCGATGTTTCCATTTGGATTCGGTTGCAGTTATACATCCTTTGAGTATTCAGACGTAAGTGTTGAATTCGGTGACATGGTAAAAGTTCAATGTTCAGTGCGTAATTTCGGTACACGCGGTGGCGCAACGGTAGTGCAGGTGTATGCGGGTCGTAACGAGTCTGTAATAGAAAGACCGCAACGCAGGCTTGTTGCCTTCAAGCGAATAGAAGTTGCTGCTGGAAAAACTGTGCACGTTGAATGCGAGTTTCCACTTTCAAAGATTGCAACCCGCGACACATCAAATCACGCTTGGTTTGTTGAAGGCGGAACATGGAATTGCGAAGTTGGACAATTCTCTGGTGACCCGCGCGCGTTGTCTGCGTTGCTTCAGGTTCCTGAGAGAATTCAGTTGTGACTAGCATTTCTGTTTATGGCAACTGATGATCGCTCTGAAATTCACATTCGTTCTCGATGGGGAGAAATTGACTCCAATGGGCACATGCGCAATGTTGCATACCTTGATATCTCTGCAAATTCTCGCATGGAGTTCTTCAATGCCAACGGTTACACGCTGACAGAGTTCTTTGGTGCAGGGCTTGGGCCGGTTGTGCTGAAGGATGAAATTGAATACAAACGTGAAGTGCGTTTAGCTGAAGATCTTGTGGTGACGAATGAACTTGCTGGCATGAGTGAAGACAACACGAGATTCATTTTCCGTAATCAGTTCATTAAGGCCAACGGAAAACTCGCATGCAAGATCTCAAGCCTTGTTGCATTTTTCGATTTGGCGACACGCAAAATGATCGCTCCTCCTGAAAACCTGATGAAAGCAATACTTTCATTGCCTCGCTCGGAAGACTTCAGCACGATCGCGCAATAGTCATAGGGGTACTGTGGGGCATGGCAAAAATGTCTCGCGCATACCGTGTTTTGAGTCTGACGGCGATTGCCACATTCCTGGTTTCGCTCGACTTGAGCATTGTGGTTGTTGCT
>JBEAOI010000050.1:0-4249 GCA_041165005.1 Actinomycetota bacterium | reverse complement strand
GCGCAGTTGATTGACAGCGCAGTCATCGTGCGCAAGTTAGAAACTGGCTGACTCACACCGTTTGAAATAAGGAATGTAGGTTCTTCGTCATTTCCCGGGTTTGGCAATGTGCATGGAAGCGTTCCATCAATCACATCGTCTGGCAATAATCCAGCTTCCATAGCAGCCGCAAGAATGAACATCTTCACGCTTGAGCCTGTTTGGCGGCGTCGCATGGCAACGTTTACTTCACTTACCAAGAAGTCGCGACCACCAACCATGGCTCGCACACCACCAGTTGCATTGTCAATCGTGACTACTGCTGCCTGAATGTTTGCGGAGTTGTCGGGCATTTGTTCAAGCGCCGCTTTCTCTGCTGCAGCCTGTGCACCTTTATCAAGCGTGGTGTAAATACGAAGACCGCCATAAAACAATTTCTTGTAACGCTCTTCGTACGTTGCACCAAGAATGTCTGAGCGATTGAGCAAATAGTCGCGAACCGCTTCAGAGAAATAGGTGCGACCCGTATCTGTTGCACGAGAGATCTCGCGACGATTATCGGGGATCGGGCAATCCGCGTCTTCCACCGTTCGAATTCGAGGATTCTCCCAGCCCTTGCACGCAATGGTGGCTTGTTCTGGAGTCATCTCTTCAACTTCAACCAAGCGGCTCAGCACTTGCTTGTATCGGAAACGAGATGCGTCGGGCTTTGTAAATGGATCGCGTGATGAAGGAGCCTGCACCATTCCCGCAAGAAAGGCTCCTTGGTTTTGTGAAAGGCCTTGCACCGATGTTCCGAAGTACACCTCGGCTGCGGCCTGCAAACCGAATGCGTTATTTCCAAAGAACACCGTGTTGAGATATCGCTCAAGAATCTCTTCTTTGGATAACTGCTTTTCCAACATCACTGCTCCGCGAATTTGCAGGAGCTTCAAACGACTTCCAGAGATTTTTCCGCCAAGCAATTCGTTCTTGATCACCTGCTGCGTAATGGTTGAAGCGCCTTGCCTGCCACCACCCTGCGAGTTGGCAAGCAGTGCTCTTCCAACTGCCCGCAAGTTCACGCCGTCATGTTCATAGAACACCGAGTCTTCGACAGCAATGAATGCGTTCCGTACGGCTTCAGGAACTGCCGAAATTGGAGTCTGCTGAGTGTTTTTTACCTGAAACACGCCAACCTGCTGACCGTTGACATCGAGCAAAATGCTGCGCTGGGCCAACCCTGAAAACTGCGAAAGGGCAACCGGCTTCTCACTATGCGCATTGAGAATCCCCCAGGCCTGTGGAGCCATGGCCGTAATGATGGCTGTGATCGCAAGTGCTCCGGCGAGCATGGTGATCAACAGGCGGATACTCAACCTCAAGTGGGGATTCACGTTGCCTTTAACACTAATCTGCCTACATGTCATCTTCCCGCCAGTTCCCGATTCGCCCATTTCGCTTTGGAATTCAAGCAAGCAGCACTCCTACCGGTAAAGAATGGGTAGAACTTGCAAGAAAAACTGAATCGCTTGGTTATGGCGCACTCACCATGCCCGATCACTTCACCGATCAGTTAGCGCCGCTTCCTGCACTCACCGCCGCAGCAATGGCAACATCAACACTTCGCATTGGCGCGCTGGTGTGGGACAACGACTACAAACACCCAGTGGTATTTGCAAAGGAAATGGCAACGCTCGATGTGTTGAGCGATGGCCGACTCGACCTAGGTATTGGTGCGGGCTGGATGATCACCGACTACGAACAGTCGGGCATTCCATACGAATCGGCTGGTACTCGCATTGACAAGATGATTGAAGGCATCGACATCATGAAGGGCTGCTTTGCGCAAGGCCCGTTCTCATACGCAGGCAAGCACTACACGATTACGAATTACAACGGTATGCCTAAACCTGTGCAAGGCGCTTGCCCGCCGATCCTTATTGGCGGTGGTGGAAAGCGCGTACTCACCTATGCCGCAAAGGTTGCCGACATTGTGGGCATCAACGCCACTATGAGTGCTGGCGCAGTTGGACCAGAGGCCATCTCCACTATGACCGCCGAAGCTGTTGACGCAAAGGTGGACATTGTGCGCGAAGCTTCGGGTGACCGCATCAACGACATTGAAATGAACATTCGTGCCTTCTTGGTGAATGTCACCGACGATGCAGAGGGCGCAATCAGCAGGCTGGCAAAGGGAATGGGCGTTGAAGAGTCCATGGTTGCCAATACCCCATTCGCGTTAATGGGACCTCCGAGCAAACTGATCGAAGACCTGCTTGCTCGCCGTGAGCGTTGGGGCTTTTCCTATGTAATCGTTGGTGGTGAAGACGTAGAGGCGTTCGCGCCAGTGGTGGCAGCGCTCGCCGGCAAATAGTTGACGGCATGAAGTGTGTTTAGGCACAATGTGTCATAACCTAGAAGTCGGATTAGCCACAAGGGCTCTTCCTCATTTCACGAAAAGAGAAAAGTTATGCGCGGTACCGTCAAATTCTTTAATGCAGAGAAGGGCTACGGCTTTATTTCACGCGATGGAGGGGACGATGTTTTCGTTCACTTCTCGAACATCAAGGGCGAAGGCTACAAGTCTTTGTTCGAAGGTCAAGCCGTTGAATTCGACGTTGCACCTGGTCGCAAGGGTGAGGAAGCACAAAACGTCGTCGTAATCTGACGAACTAATTAATAATTCAGTCGATCGGATCGATCGGCGTGCTTAAACCACACGCCGATTCGATCTGCTCGGCGATTGCAAGGCAGTGAAGATCGGTGAAGCGAGACCCGATCACCTGGACACCCACTGGAAGCGAGTCGGCCATTCCGCCCGGCACCACCACTGCAGGAAGTCCAAGCAAGTTTGCTGGCAACACAGCACGTAGTTGTTGCAATGTTCCCATTGCGCTTTCAACATCTTTGATGTCGTTGTCGTAAACAAATGCAGGCTCTGTCCACGTTGGACAAATCAGCACGGGGTTCTCTTTAAACCACAACGACCAGCGTCGAGCAACACCATTGCGTTGCGTTTGCGCATTTGCCCAGCCAGCAAAGTCAATTGGTGTCATACCTTCACTGGTCAGTTCGAGGAAGCGCCTACCACCCTCGCCCATCACCATGTTCAGCAAGTCGAGCTGCAACGTGAGCTCACCATTCATTTGAATTGACCACAACAAGCATGCAAGTTCGAAATCTGGCGGTGTTGTTTCAACAACTTCATGACCAGCGTTCGACAATGCATCGGCTGCTTTGCGAACTGCAGCTTCAATACCTGGATGGGTAGTGCCACCAGGCGGGTTGGCCATTACGGCAACGCGTGTTTTCTTTGCTGCTGGAAATTCATCGAGCACTACAGGAACACTGATTGGGTCGCGTGCATGTGCACCTGAAACAACTCGTAAACCTGCACGCACGTCAGCAATACGACGAGCCATCACTCCTTGTCCAAGCATGAGTTGCGAACTGAGACCGAAGTCTTCAATGGGAAACATCTGCGCATCGGGAACAACGCCTTTGGTTGGCATGATCGAAGCAATGCCATTGCAATGTGCAGGGTTACGCAATGAGCCACCAATGTCATTACCTAAACCAAGTGGAGACATACCGCTGGCAAGCGCTGCGCCTTCGCCACCACTTGATCCGCCTGTGGTGCGATCTGATTTCCATGGGTTTTTTGTTCGTCCGTACAAAGTGCTGTCGGTGTGCACGCGCAAACCCAGGTCGGGCATGTTGGTGCGACCGAGCATGATTGCCCCAGATGCCTTCATGCGCTCGATCGTTGGCGCGTCAATGGCCGGAATCGCCTCAGCAAGTGCAGGAATACCCTGTGTAGTCGCCTGGCCTGCCACATCAATGTTGATCTTGACTGTGTAGGGAACGCCATGCAGTGGACCCATTGGACCACCTTGCGCAAGAGCTTTGTCGGCAGCATCTGCTGCCGTGCGAGCCTCATCGGCCATCACCCGAATGATGGCGTTGACTTTGGGGTTGACCTCATCGATTCGTGCAAGGTGTGCGTCAACCACTTCTCTGCTGGAAAACTTTTTACTGCGAATACCTTCAGCAAGGTCTAGAGCACTTTTTCGCCACAGTTCGTTTGTCATGTTTCCCCCTATAACCAAGAGTAACCAAACATGGCTCGGGCACTAGATTCGGAGCGTGGTGAAGAATCAAAAAGCGCTTGGGGCGTTTCTTATTGTGTTTGCAAGCGCTTGTTTTGCCATGGTGCCATTTATGGCGAAGAGCACATACGACGAGGGCGCCAATGCTCTCGGCATGCTGTCGGCTCGTTTCGCGCTGT
>JBEAOI010000049.1:0-6962 GCA_041165005.1 Actinomycetota bacterium | reverse complement strand
GCGGCCTAGGCGAGCGTTTATTGTGAGTTCATGATTACTTCCTCGCCACAAGTCGCCGTTGTAACCGGAGCCAATTCGGGCATTGGACGCGCCACAGCCTTACATCTCGCCCAGCAGGGTTACCGCGTGTTTGGCACGGTTCGGTCAATTGAAAAAGCTGGCAAATTGCAGTCTCGTGCAACTGAATTAGGCATAACTGTCGAGCTGATTGAAATGGATGTCGCAGACGATGCATCGGTGCAGCGAGGTTTTGCGGACATTTTCCGCACCACCGACCGTGTTGATGTGTTGGTGAATAACGCCGGAATCGGCGGCAATGGTGTGGTGGAAGAAAGCACACCTCAGATGTACCACGATGCATTCAACGTCAACGTTGTTGGCGCCATTCGTTGCACTCAACAGGTACTACCGAATATGCGCGCAAGAAAAAGCGGAACCATCGTCAATATCACTTCCGTTGTTGGAAAATTCGCAGCAGTTGCGCAGGCTCCATACGTCGCGTCAAAGTGGGCATTTGAAGGTGTGAGCGAAGAGCTTGCTCAAGAAGTTGCGCCATTCGGTATTCGTGTTGTCATTATCGAGCCGGGCGTAACCAAGTCATCAATTTTTGCGAAGAACATCGACGCGCCAAATCAAAGCGGTGCATACGACGCGCACTACCGACGCATGTTTGCGTTTTATGCAGCAGGAATCACCAACGCCACTCCTGCCGAAGAAGTCGGTGCGCTTATTCACCATGCCATCACGACCGACACCCCACAATTGCGTTACGCGTGTTCGTGGGCGGGCCCAGAAATCGTTGCTGGCCGCGCCAAACAATCAGACAAAGACTGGGTCACAATGGCCGCCTCCGAGAACGATTCGGACTACTTCGATGCCTTCAAAACCGCGTACGGAGTGGATTTGAGCAATAGTTGACAAAAATGGTCGGGATTCGGATATCGTGACGGCTCCACCCTCAAAAGGAGACCACTATGTCCGTACGTCTTGGCGATGTCGCCCCAGACTTCACCGCACAAACCACCCAAGGTGAAATCAAGTTTCACGAATGGTTAGGCGATTCATGGGGCGTGCTGTTTAGCCACCCGAAAGATTTCACGCCAGTGTGCACCACCGAGCTTGGCTACGTTGCCAAAATCAAACCAGAGTTCGACAAGCGCAATGTAAAAGTCATTGGGCTTTCAGTTGACAGCGTTGAATCACATGAAAAGTGGGAAGGCGATATTGGCGAAACACAGGGAACGCCAGTGAACTTCCCCATGATCGGCGACCCAGATCGCAGTGTTTCCAATTTGTACGACATGATTCACCCAAATGCGAACGACACGTTGACTGTTCGCAGCGTGTTTGTCATTGGACCAGACAAAAAAGTGAAACTCACCATCACCTACCCGGCTTCAACTGGCCGCAACTTTGATGAAGTGCTTCGCGTTATCGACTCGTTGCAACTCACTGCAAAATTTAAAGTGGCAACCCCAGCAAACTGGAAAGACGGAAATGACGTCATCATCGGCGCAGCAGTTACCGATGATGAGGCCAAGACGCTGTTCCCAGGTGGCTGGAAAACCGTGAAGCCATACCTTCGCGTTTTGCCACAACCAAAGTAAAAAGCAAGTAAGAAGCCAATTAGTGCATATTGGCCACATTCATTGAGCCGTAGGCTGAGGGGTATGAATAACCCCTCAGCCGCGACTGCAACAAACGTCTCCAAGATCTACGGACACGGAGACAGCGAAGTACGTGCACTTGACAATGTTTCAGTGCAATTTGAAACAGGCAAATTCACCGCAATTATGGGCCCCAGCGGCTCGGGTAAGTCCACCCTGATGCATTGCATGGCCGGCCTTGATGAAATGACTGCAGGTTCGGTCACCATCGCCGACATCGACATAGCAAGTTTGAAAGACAAAGAACTCACTCGTCTTCGTCGCGACAAAATTGGTTTTGTTTTTCAATCGTTCAACCTTGTTCCAACGTTGACTGCAGATGAAAACATTCGTCTTCCGTTGCTTCTCGGCAACAACAAAGGCAACGAGGAATGGATTCAAAAAGTGATCAACACGGTTCATCTTCAAGACCGTTTAACCCACCGCCCAAGTGAACTTTCCGGTGGTCAGCAACAACGCGTTGCTGTTGCGCGCGCACTTGCTAGCGAACCAGCAATCATTTTCGCTGATGAACCAACAGGAAACCTCGACTCAACAACCGGAAACGAAATTCTTTCGTTCATGCGCAAGGCAGTTGATGAATTAGGCCAAACCATCGTGATGGTTACTCACGACCCTGTGTCGGCAAGTTATGCAGACCGAATCGTGTTTTTGAAGGACGGGAAAATTGCTGGTGAGTTGCTTGAGCCAACGCCAGAACTCGTGCTTGATTACATGAAGAAATTGGGCCACTAAACCATGTTGCGTATTGCACTCAAAGGCATATTGGGTCGAAAGGCTCGTTTAGTTCTTACTTCACTCGCGGTCATCTTGGGCACTGCATTTCTGTCAGGCACTGCAGTGTTTTCCGCGACACTCAACCGAACTTTCGACAACTTGTTCAGCGATGTCTTTCGCAATGTCGATTCCTATGTCCGATCAACACAAGTGATTGAAGCCGACTTTGGCGCAGAAGAGCGACAAAGAATTCCGGCTGAGCTCATTGAGACCATTGAAGCGGTCCCTGGGGTTGCCGATGTTCAAGGTGACATTCAGGCGTTTGCGCGCATTATTGGAAAAGACGGCAAACCTCTCGGATCTGAAGGTGCGGGCCCTCCAACATTTGGCAGCGTCGGTGAAGAATTCAAGGGAGCGCTATGGACCATTAGCGAAGGAAAGTTTCCGTCCAACTCAACTGAGGTTGCCTTAGACGAAGCGTCAGCAAAAGCCGGTAAGTACGTCATTGGCGACAGAGTCAAGGTCGTTGCTCAAGCCGGCAGTCGCGACTTCACTCTTGTTGGTATCGCCGGTTACGGCGACGTGCGCTCACCAGGTGGAGCAACGTTTGCGCTCTTCGACCTAGTAACCGCTCAAGAGTTTCTTGCTAAACCTGGTTACGTAGACGCCATTTTGATTTCGGGAGATGGTTCAGCCTCTGATGAAGAATTGGCGCAGGCCATCAATGCCGCAATTCCAAGTTCGTACAAAACTGAAACATTGACGGGTGCACAAATCACCCAGGAAACACAGGACCAAATTGGGACTGCGCTCAGTTTTTTCAACATTTTGCTTTCCACATTTAGCTACATCGCACTCGGTGTTGGCAGCTTTGTGATTTACAACGTGTTCTCCATTAGCGCAGCGCAGCGTCAGCGCGAAAATGCACTACTCCGAGCAATTGGTGCGTCAAAGAAACAAGTAACGCGCGCAATGCTGATTGAGTCCGTCGTTGTCGGTTTATTCGGCTCGGTCATTGGTCTCTTCGCGGGAATTGGTCTATCAAAAGCACTCAGCGCATTATTAAAGGCTGCTGGTATTGACCTTCCGACCGGTGGGCTTGTAGTACCAAGTTCGGCAATCATCAACACCATCGTTGTCGGCCTCATTGTTACCGTTTCATCGGCTTGGCTTCCTGCTCGCCGTGCCGGAAAAGTTCCCCCACTCGCTGCAATGCGTGAAACTGCAATTGAAGTAGTTGCACTAACACGACGTCGCACCATTTTTGGATTTGCACTTATTGGGCTTGGTGCTGTGGCAATCATCGCGGTAACCAATGGCGCAAGCAACACATGGCTTGGACTCGGAATTCTGTTTGTCTTCTCTGGCACCATCACGCTTGGCCCAGTCATTGCGCGTCCAGTTGCATTGCTACTTGGAAAACCAGCAGAGCGACTCCGTGGCGTAACAGGAACCATGGCTCGCCAAAACAGTGCTCGTAACCCGAAGCGCACGTCGCGCACAGCGTCGCCTGTGCTTATTGGAGTTGCACTGGTGACTGCCGTTGCCGCTCTTGCCGCAAGTATTCGTACGCAAATTGATGGAGTATTTACCGAACAATTCAAAGGCAACTACGCAATTAGCACCACTGCACGCGGCTTTGGCGGTCTCAGCCCATCGCTTGCCGATGAAATCAATTTGCTTCCCGAAGTTGAACGCGCAACTGGAGTTGGTCTGCTCACCGTGAAAATTGAAGACCGAGGCCAGTACCTCACCACCATCAATCCAGCAACTGCTGAAGGCGTCTTCGACTTGGGACTCACTTCAGGAACATATGCAGATCTCACTGCAGAAACCATTTTTGTGTCTGAGCAGTATGCAAAAAACAACGACGCAAAGCTTGGCGACACTATTGCAGTGACGCTTGCTGACGCAGAGGTGAAGTCTCTCACCATTGCAGGAATCTATGAGCTTGATGACCTTGCTGGTAAGTACACCGTAAGCCGAGACTTGATCAAAGATTCCACAGTGATCAACTTTGACCTCGGCGTCTACATCAAGACAAAGGCTGGAGTTTCCGAGGAGTCTGCGCGAGCAGTGTTACAAGCAGCAGTGGACAAATACGGGCAAGGCACACTGCTTTCGAAGCGTGAGTTTATTGATTCACAATCGGGACAGATCAACCAACTTCTTGGACTGATTTATGGTCTGCTGTTCTTGTCAGTGATCATTGCCGTGGTCGGAATCATTATCACGCTGCTTCTCTCCGTGTTTGAGCGCCAGCGAGAGATTGGCTTGCTGCGCGCTGTGGGAATGACCAAGAGTCAAGTGCGCACCACAGTTCGCTGGGAAAGCGTGATTACCTCGCTACTCGGCGCCGTTGTTGGCATTGTGCTGGGTGTCGGTTTGGGATGGGTCATTGTGTACGCATTGCGCGACCAAGGTCTGACTTCGTTCTCGGTGCCAATTAGCTCAACAGTGTCCATTCTGATTATGGCCTTTGTTATTGGAGTTCTCGCCGCTGTGTACCCAGCATGGCGGGCAACTCGCGTGAATCTGCTGACAGCAATCACCACCAGCTAATGACCCCAGCAGACCTCACACCAGAGATGCTGGAGTTCCTGCGGGAGCGACATTTAGCAACGCTTACCACCCTGCGGCCAGACGGTTCTCCTCACGTAGTACCAGTTGGCTTTACCTACGACGAAGACAAACAGGTCGTGCGTGTAATTACGTTTATGCCATCACAAAAAGCAAAACATGCGCAACGAGGCGGGCGGGCTGTGGTGTCACAAGTAGATGGTGGTCGTTGGCTCACGCTTGAAGGAACAGTTCGTCTTGCAACACGCGAAAACGACAATGCAGAAGTGAATGAAGCCTGCGCACGATACGCACAGCGTTATCGTCAACCAAAAGAACGCGACAACCGCGTGGCTATCATTATTTCTGTTGACCGCATCATGGGTCGTGTAACGCCATCTACTGAATAATCAGCTAAACGAATCTTGTCCGTCGCCGCGCATGGTGGCAAATTCGCTCATCAGTATTTGTGAAGCAGGATGGCTGTCGCCAAACGCTGGTGTGCGGTCAATCGACAGTGGCGTGAAGTTTGGGCTAACCAATGGTTGATGTCCTGTTTGACAGCCAGGGCACCAATACAACACGCGGTTGGCTTCACCGTGATGAGCAACACGAATGAGGTCACCACATCTCTGACACGATTTTCCTTGGCGTCCATAAACGGCCATTTCATTGGGCGAAGTGGCGTTTTTTGCTTCGTAATGCATGTGTGCAAGCAGTGACTCTTGAGCAAGCGTGAGTAATTCACGACACTCTGCACGCTTCATTTCTCCAATGCGCGCCCATGGGTGCACTTCACACGCCCACATGATTTCACAACGAAACACATTGCCGACTCCTGAAACCACGCGTTGATCGAGCAACACTTCGGACACTGTTGCGTCTTTGTCTTCATATTGCATCATGCGATCAACGCATTCTTCAATATCAACGTCGTGATGACACAAGTCTGGGCCGAGCTTGCCAAGGATTGGATGTCGGCGCGGATCAAAGTCGCGGAAGGTTTCCAAACTGACTGCACCGAAGCACACTGCAATCCAATCTGAAACTGCAATCACTACTTGTGCACGTTCACGCGGCTTAGACCATTGTTCTCCACGGCGATACAAGTGCCACGAACCAGAAATACGAAATGTTGAATGCAACACCACGCCGTCGTCCCACACAATTTCAATGTTCTTGCCAAACGTGCGAACTTCTTCAATGGTGTGTCCAAGAACTGGACGAATTCCATCGCATCCAAGGGCGTCAAAAGCCAATGTTTGCTTGCCAATCAGAGCGGTGCGAAGAGCAACTGCGGTGCGGTAAACCGAGTTCACTTCAAGCATGAGGAAAGATTATTCACCCCACCCTGTAGTTTGAGGGATCACCCCATGAATAACACGCACGACGACTCTCACGACCCGCTCGTTCGACGAGCAGCACAACGCTATGGAACTGTTGGCGCGATGTTGGCAGGTGGAATGGTGGTGTTCGACAAACTGCTTGGTCGAAAACCAAAACAAGAAGCGGCAGTTGTGATCGAAGCGTCAAGTGAACCGATTGACATCGATAACGATGGCATCACAGTTGAGCTAAACGACCATCTCACCGTGCATTCGCCAGCACCTAGTAAGCGAGTTGGCAGCGCTCGAATCGTCAAAAAACGACACAGAACCCAATAAATACAAGGGCTTTATGGTTATGGCAGTTGGCCGACCGAAGCCAATGCCATGCGCACCAAACGGTCGTGACCGCTCGTCATTTCCTTCACCATTTGTTCCGAAGTTGCCTGAGTTGGCGTGAACCATCCGAGGTCCAAGGCTTGTTGCGTTGGTTGGCAATCGCCAGAAACCGGAACAACGTACGCCAAGCTGACCGCATGATGACGCGGATCGTGAAAACCGCTGATGCTTGGGTCGGGAAAGTATTCAACAACCGTGAATGGGGCCGGCTCTAACGGCACTCGTGGCAACGCAAGCGGTCCTAAGTCTTTTTCAAGGTGACGCAAGATTGCTTCACGAATGCGTTCGCCCAAGA